>JAFGJA010000197.1 GCA_016929355.1 Anaerolineae bacterium
AGGGGCGGCCACGTCTGCGGCGTGATGGTGAAGCCGGTCAGCGCGGCGGTTGTTTCTTCATTCGTCCCCGCGATCTCAACGACGCGGAAGATGTCGCCGTTTTCCTCTGCGAGAAAGACCGCGCTCCATTCCACATCCACCAGCAGGGGCGTGATCTGCGCGACGGTTTGCAGCACTTCATCCAATGTCGCCGCGCGCGCGGTGGCTTCGGCCACCTGGAGCAGGGCGCTCGAAATCCACGCTTCCTCGCGCTGGGCCATGTAAAGCTGGGCGTTGGTGATCGCTACGGCGGCCTGGTTTGCAAACGTGTTGATGATCTCTTTGTCTTCCGCCGAAAATCGATCTGCACCGATGCGTTCCAGGACCAGATACCCGATGGTGTTTCCGGCGACGGCCAGCGTCACGACCATGCCGTCATGCTGTTGCTGGTGGGCCTCGTGTGTCTCGTGTGCATCGTCTGGCAAACCGTTGAGCCGGTGCAGCCGCGTGATCAGGTAGTCTTCCGTGATCTCGGCGGTGGGAATTGCTTCTAACCACACGTCCGAATCCGTCTTGACCAGATCGCCCTGCGCTGCTGCGAGATGGTAGGTGTCTTCGTTATCATCCCGCAGTATGATCATGCCCACCGTGTACGGCACGACGCGCACCAGGCCGAGCAGAATCCCATCAAGGACGCTGTGCAGGTCGAGTGATGATGCGAGGACCGTGCTCAGTTCGCGCAGCGTTTCCGAGAGCATCCGCCGCCGCGATTCGTTGGCGAACAAGGTCGCGTTGCGCAGCGCAATCGCGACCGTATCGGCTAACGCTTGCATCAGCGTCACATCGTCATCGGTGAAGGCGTCCGTTTCCGTGCTCTGAATATCGAACACGCCGAGAATCTGTGCGCCAATGCGGATCGGCACAGCCATTTCGCTGCGCGTATCTTCGACGCCGGGACCGATCAGGTAAAATTCGTCCTGCTGCACATCGCTGCTGATGGCGGATTGGCCGGTACGCGCCACACGCGGAATGATCCCGTTGCTGTTGATGCCATAGGCCAGCTTTTCGAGCGCCCACCGCCCGCTATGGACGCCGCTGCCACTGCGAAACGCGAGGCGATTGCCCACGCGCAGAAACACATGTACCCGGTCATAACCGAGATTCTCCGATACCAGATCGACCACTTCGTCTAAAATATCGTTGATGTCCAGATTGGAGACTACCGCCCGCGCGACTTCTACCATCGCATTGATGCGTTCGGTCTGGCGGCGTTCGGCGTGATACGTTTCGGCTTCTTGCAGCGCAATCGCTACCTGTCCCGCCAATGTTTCCAGCATAAAAATATCGTCATTGCCGAAGGCGTCCGGGCGGTTGCTCTGCACATCCAATACACCCAAAACTTTATCCTGGACCATGAGCGGTACGGCGATCTCGGATTGGGTCGCATCGAGCGCCAGCGTCGGCAAATAGCGCTCATCCTGGCTGACTTGCGGCGAAAGCGTGGTTTGTTTGTGCTGCGCCGACCAGCCGACCAAGCCCTGACCAAAGCCTAATTTGAGACCCATCGCGGCAAATTCGGTATGGCTGCTGGCTTTGCACACGGCCTTCTGCTGCTGTTCGTTGACGATGAACATGTTCACGGCGTAGTAGCCAAACGCATCGCGGATCAGCGTTACGATCTGGCGAAACAGATCGGGCAAGGGCTGCACGGCGGTGACTTGCCGTGACACATCGTTGATCAGGCGCAGTTGGCGCGCGCGTTCCTGCGTGGCTTCGAATGTCTGCGCGTTGCGGATCGCGGCGGAGGCTTGATTCGCCAGCAGCGTCAGCAGGCGCATATCCTCGTCGTTGAACTCATTGGGGCGCGCGCTTTGCACAGCGATGACGCCGAGCGTTGATCCGCCGGAGATGAGCGGCGCAAAAATGGCGGATCGCGCGGGTTTGTGGGTGTAATCGCTGGGTTTGACGGGCAGCGAGTCCCATTCGCGCTGGAAATCGCTCACCAACAGGCCATTGCCAGTTTGCCGCACCCAGCCGATAATGCCTTCGTTGGCTTTACGCTCAAAGCGCTGGGGTTCGAGGCGTTCGGCATCTTTCAGCCAGACCTTGATCGCGTAGTCGCTGCCTTCGAACAGGCCGATCTGGAAATTGCGCGTATCCACGATGCGCGTGGCTTGCTGGTAGACAACCTCGCACAGCGCTTCGACCTTTAACTGCGCGCCGAGAATCGCGTTACCCACGCCAGCTAATACGTCGAGTTCGGGTTGTTCGTGCGCCGCCAGCGTGATCCCGCGCCGGCGTCCGCGCCAATAGCCCACGATCATGCCGCCGCCCACGCCGCCGACGGCTAGCGCTGCGCCCACAATCATCACGACGACCAGGGTGGTATCCATAGAATTTATGTTTCGCGGTTTCCGCTAGATAGATGATCGCACGCGCCGTTGGCGTGCGCTGTTATGCGCTGTTGCTGGTCTGCGCTGTTAAGGTGTGGGGCGGGTCGCCAGCGCCGTATCCAGATCGGGATGGACATCGAACAGCATATCGAAGCCGACCATCTCGAAAATTTCGATGAGGCGCGGTTGTAACCCGCACAGCACGACATCACCACTTGATTCCCGCGCGCGTCGCCAGACTGCGACCAGAACCTTGAGGCCACTGCTCGCAATGTATTCCACGCCCACCATATCCACAAACAGCCACATATTGCCCGTTCCCAATTGGCCGTTGAGCACTGTTTCCAAACGCGGACTGGTGTTGCTATCCAAACGCCGGGACGGGGTGATCACGGCGGCGTGGTTATCGAGTTGGCGCACCGGGAATGCGTCATCGCCGGGGGGGGTGGGCAACCCCGCCGGCTCAGGTAAATTTTTTGCGAGTATCAAATGGTTACGATTCCCCACACGCGCATAATCGACATCATCCATCAGGCGGCGGATGAAGTAAATGCCCCAGCCACCCGGTTCGCGGTCATCCAGGGCGGCGGCGGGATCGGGGGCGTCATGTTCGAGCGGGTTGAAGGCCGGACTGTCATCGGTGATCGTGATCAAAAACTGCCGCGTTTGGGCTTGGCAGATGACTTCGATCTCATGATCATCACCTTGATAGTGATACCCGTGTTCGATGATGTTGGTCAGTGTTTCGTCAACGGCCATTTGACAGTGGTAAACGGCGCGTTCGTCCAGTCCAGCACGTTCAGCCGCCTCGACAACAAAATCACACGCATGGCGGACTTCTTCAAGGCGAGCAGAAATTGCGAGGCGGCTTTGATCAGACATAGATTCCTCGGTACTAAATCGAGCGTTCAAACGGGTTAGAAACTGCCGACAGCTTCAACCTGGGTGGGATAGACTTCAAAGATCGTATCGAGTCCGGCCAGTTCCAGCACTTCCTTTACCCGGTCTGACGGGCTAGCCACGCGCAGATCGCCACCGGAGCGCTTGACACGCTTCAACACGCGCACCATCTCGCGCAAGCCCGCGCTGCTCATATACTCGACGCCGCTCAGGTCCAATACCAGATTCGTCTTGCCGTCATCGACCTTGCTATCGAGTTCGGCGCCGAGTTCGTTGGCGTTATTGCTATCGACACGTCCCACCACTTCAAAGAGTTGGACACGCTTCATTTCAGATGCATTGATTTCCATTGCCATAATGTTGTTTGGCTCCTTATGTTTCCGCTCCTGATTCGTACCGGGATTATACCATTAATTTGTGGATGCGGCAGGCATGAATTTTCGCCGTGCTACGTGTTCGCGTTGCCGGTTCGTGTGTGATCCTGGGAATGTGTGCCCGAGCTGAGAGGTTATACGCGGTGGATCATGATGATCGCCATACCATGTGACGGTTACAACCGCCGCATGATCGATACGAGCAGTCCCATCAAGCCGAGCGCGCCCAATGCCAGAATCGGCACAATCGGCGCGAGTCCGCCTGTTTCGGAAGGCGGATTGGTGCGCGGAAAGGGGATTGGTGTCACGCTGGCGGCGGGATGCGTGAATGTCGGCAGGCGTTCGCCGGGGGCGAGCGTGGGTTCGTCGCCCGGCGCGGCGGTGGAAATGCCGGTGGGTGCGAGCAATGCTTGCGCGGTGAGCGTGGCTCCTGCGCCCGGTGTCGCGCTGATCGCCAGCGCGGTTTGCTGGACCGCGAGTAAGTCCGCATCCACCGTTGGCACGCCTTCCTGTTCGAACTGCGGAATCGCGGCGGGATCGCCATCGACTGCGACCACGCTGTTATGCACCCAGGCGCGCCCGCTCGGAATTTCGGGCACGGCGATGTAGTACCATTCGAAGTATTGGCCGATTACGTCATATTTCGTGCCGGGATGGATTTCCCCGACCTTGTTATTTTCGGTGATGTCGGCGGTGGAGCGAATGTTGGTCGGGCTGGTGATCGCTTCGATCTGCGGCAGGCCCGCCGGAGTCGGGGTGCGTGTCGGGGTCTCCGTCGGTGGGCCGAGCGTGGGCGTGGCGGTTGGCATTTGGAGTTGGATGGGCGTGGCGGTTGGCTGCTGCGCGACTGCCGGATCGGGTTCATTAGCCCAGGCGGTTGTCGCGCCCAAGATGCTGATGAGGGCGATTACGCTGATTACAAACGCCGCGCTGCTTTTGCTTCCCCACCGATGACTTAAACGTAACCCCATTAGCTGTCTTGCTCCTGTTGTTTTGAACTGACCCCATAATCTGATTCCCCCTTGCCATCGCATGGAGAGGGGGTAGGGGGTGAGGTTCACCAGATCACCTTATTGTGCTCATATTCGCGCAGTTGGTCGGCCTGCCGGTAGCCATCGTCGCCGGGGCGCGTCATATAGCCCTGGTATTCCTGCCCAGTGAAGGCGTACATCGTCCATTCGCCCAATTGGAACGGCGGCACGGTCACATACTTTAAGCAGTCCTGGCACTCCACCGGAATCCATTCGCCGTTATAACGCCGCGCGATATGCAGGTGTGTGCCCGTACTGACGCCGCCCTGACAGGAGGGATGCGCGAGTTTGTCGCCCGCCTGCACGACGGTCCCGGCGGCGATGCGCTCGTAGTCGTCCATGTGCAGGTGAACGATGGTCCAGCCGGTATGTTCATCGCCATCGCCATCCAGATCGAGGACGACATACCCATCGCCACTGCGCGCGATCACGCCGGACGCGGCGGCTGTGACCCAGTTCGGCGAGATATAACAATCGCCCTGGGCTTGTTTGATCTCGTCCGGCGGCGCGGGCGGGGCGAAGTCTACCGCACTCCATCCCGATCCGCTATCATAAGCGCCATGCGGCCCGCCCGTATAGACCCATTCTTCGCCTGGCGCGAAGGGCAGCGTCAGGGTGGGTTGGGTGAGGTCAGAGGGCGTGATCGGCTCGATGGCGTTGATAAACGGATCGCCAAACAGCGTGAGGTATGTCTGGAAAAAGCCCCCCGCACCGACATCGATATTCCATTGGTCGGCGCTGGTGGTTAAGGCGAGCATATATTGCAGCCCCACTGTGCCGGGATTCAGCGCCGGATCAAACGAGAGGCGCGAGCCATCACCTAACGTGACGCCCAACGTGCCGCGATATTTCCAGCCATAATAACCCGCGTTGAGCGCGTCGGCGGTGTCGAGCATTTGCCGGAATAAGCCCTCGCGCCCGGCTTGATAGATGCCCATCGGGTAATTTTGCGCGGTTTCATCGGGCATGGGCGTATTGAGCCACCCGCCGCGATATTCGAGGATCGCCAGCAGCAAGCGCGGATTCACGCTGTAATTGGTCGCCACAAAATCGACGATTTCCACGCCGCTATACAATTCCCCGTCGATCTCCTCCGAATACGCTTTCAGGAATCCTTGCCGGAATTTGATTGTGCCGGAAATGCTGAAACCGCTCGCCGTGCTGCTGTAGACCAGTTCGCTGTCAGGGATCAGCTTGGCTCCTGCGCCAAAGGTGCGCGCGGCAATGGGGATGTTGAGCACTTGCCCCACTTCGAGCGTGTTTGGATTCGGGATGTCGTTCACCGCCAGCAGATCGGGCACGGTGAGATTGTACGACTGCGCGATCCCCAATAACGTGTCGCCGGCCTGCACCATATATTGCCCGGAATCGTCGGGCATCTCGCGCGTCGGATTCGGGGTGGGGGTGGTGGGCGTGGGCGAAGGTGCGCTAGAGGTCATCGTCGGCGGGATGATAATGTTACCGTTGGCGTCAAAAAGCGGGGTCGCTGTGATATAGATGACGTTGTCGCCTTTTGAACATGCCGCCCCGCCGAGCACGAACAGGAGTGTGACGAGCAGGATTAGCCCTATGCGGTGGCGTGCGCCAGAGGTTGAAGCCTTCCGGCTAGCTGAAAAAAGCGGAAGTCTGCTAAAGAGGCTAATTGGCGTGTATTTAGTCCCTTTAGTGGACTTCCGGGATTTTGATCGTCCTAGCCGGACTGTTTTAACGTCCGGCGGCGCAGGGTTGAATTTTCCCATCTGGCGAGTGTGGCGCATCGAGTCGTCGGATGCAAAAGCATCGCGGCTTGAGGAAAAACTTCGAAGTCCACCAGAGGGGACTGGCTGATCAGCCCCTTTAGTGGGCTTACCCGCTTTTGACGGTCTTAGCCGGAGCGCTTCAGCCTCCGGTGGCAAAGTGATCAACGCAGCACTCCATCCAGATATGCCAACGAATCCGCGTAGCGGTAATGCGTATTCCGGTGTCCATCGGGATATTCCTCGTAGACATGCGGGATTCCCAATGCATCCAATTTGCGACTCAGCACGCGCGCGCCGACCTGCAATTGATACTCGTCAAATCGCCCCGCGTCGATGAAAATGCCGTTCATCTGCGCCAATGCCTCTGCATAACGCGGCTCATCTATTTTGCGGATCGGATCGTGCGTCAGCCAGCGTTCCCAGACCGCCAGATTCAGCGCACCGGTAGCCGGAGCAATGGGCAGATCGAAGCCGCGCGGTTCGTCGGGATTATCGCCAAAGGCCGCCGCAAAACACACCGTCATGATCAAATCCCAGAATGCTCCGGTTTTGGGACGGATGTCCGGAATATCCGCGATGAACGTATCCAGATCGCCAAATTTGGCGAGATGCTGGTGCATCCGGCTCAGACCGGGCAAACACGTATATTCCCAGTACAGATCGCCGCTCTGACAGGCGAACGCGCCGAACGTTTCGGGGTGGTGCATCGCCTGGATGATCGCGCCATACCCGCCGCTGCTGCGCCCCATGATGCCCCGGTGATCCCGATCCGGGATCGTGCGGTAATCACGATCAATTACCGGCACGATTTCGTCGATCAAGTAATCTTCATAGCGCCCCATACCGAGCGAGTTGATGTATTGTGAACCGCCGAAGCGCGTCCACATATCCGGCAGCACGACGATCATGGGGCCGATGACCTCCCGCGCGATCAGATCGTCAAGCTGCTGCTTGATCGTCATATCCCACGCGCGCCAGTTGAGCAGACCGGGACCGGTGTTGCCGTGACTGCTGAGGAGATAGACCGTTGGGTAGCGCGTCATGGTCGGGCCGTTGAGCGTGTCATCATGGCCGGGCGGCAGATAGACCGTCACCGGGCGGACGTGCGGATCGCCGAGGCGATTACCGGCTAAGATGCGGCTTGCGAGTACAGGTTGTTCGATACGGCTGGCGCTTAAAGTCACGGTTTTGTCTTCTCCTGCTTACAGGTTCATCCCTGATCATTTTAGCGGAGGGTGCATCTGGCGGCAATAACAAGATGCTAATCGCTGCTGATTCGGCGGATTTAGCGTTAGAATACA
>JAFGJA010000198.1 GCA_016929355.1 Anaerolineae bacterium
AATGTGGGAGCCGGGGCAGGCGCACAGGTAGGGCGGTTGATGGGACCCACCTTCACCTGTAAAAGCGGCCTCGGCAGCGCTTTGATCGACATTGGCGACGGGTTGCAGGTCGGCGCTTTGTTCGTCGTGAATGCGCTGGGGGACGTGATCGATGAGCAGGGGCACATCCTCGCGGGGACACGCCAACCCCCGGCAGGCGACACATTTCTCGACGCCATGACGATGCTCCCCATGATGGCCCGTTATCAAGCCGACGGGAATACGCAGAACGCCCAGAGCGCGCAAAATACGGTGATCGGCGTGGTCGCCACCAATGCCGCCCTCACCAAAGAGGAAACCAACAAAGTCGCGCAGATGGCTCATGATGGTCTCGCCCGCGCGATTCGTCCGGCGCACATGATGATGGATGGTGATACAATTTTTGCGCTGGCAACCGGATCGGCGGGGCGCGCCAATGTGAGCGTGATCGGGGCGTATGCTGCTGAAGCGGCTGCCCAGGCGATTCGCCGCGCCGTCCAGGTGACGCAGCCGTTAGCCGGGCGGCCAACGGGCGCTTCGCTAACAAACCTTGATCGCCAGTAACTACCAATACACAACCAACCTGACTCCCCCTCGCCATGCGTGGCGAGGGGGCCAGGGAGTGAGGTTTGCGTGCAAACACCCGCTAGCTTCGCATACGCCGCCCCAAACCTATCAAAAAACGCTTGGCGCGAGGCTTGCAGTGCGTTATAGTTAGGGCATACGGGGGTGTATGAGTCCCGGTGGGCTTCCCGGTCTTCAACACCGGCGGCGGGTCGCGCAGAGCGGGCCGCGGTGGGTTCGACTCCCATACACTCCCGCCTGAATGTCCGCGCCAAATGATTGTTTTACAAAATGGGAGTCAGTATGCAATTCACACGCACCGCATTGCAAAAATTAGGGCTATCTGCTTATCATGTCCGATGTTGGCGCTGCCGACCTGGACATCCCGGTACTATAACAACGTTTATCGTTAACAACCCCTTTTAGCGCGTTAAAATACCTTTTTCACGATTTTTTCCCCGTAGCGCCGATCCAAAGGGGGGGGAGCTGCATAAGATTTCAAGTTACCCCCCCCTGTAATACTTATACTAACTCATTCCATCACGCGCAGCATATCCGGGATATTAAGCCGCGTCATCTTACGGATGCTCAGTAACGGCGTGATCGCCACAACCAGTACGCCCAACACCATCGAGACAATCAGCGTTTCGGGCGAAATCTCCACGATGAATTTAAACTCTGCCAGTTGATCTTCCACACGCGCAACGAGCATCGCGTTCAAAGCGAACCAGCCTAGGACCAAGCCTAACGCAGTTCCCAGCACACCGATGATGAGATTCTCGAAGATTTGCATCCGTGTCACGGTGCGCACCGGCAGCCCAAACGCGAACATCGTCGAAATTTCCCGCACGCGCTCATCCACATTAATGCTCGTCGTATTGAACGCGATCAGAAACGCCATGAACAGCACAATGATCCGCACCACTTGCAGGATGGTGACAAAGAGGTCCATGATCACCTCAAAGGATTCGGATATTTCCGCGATTTCCTGCACCGAAGCCACGCCCGGTTGGTTCATCAACGCCAGTTTGATCGTATCTGGCTGTGCCCCTTCCGCCGGTTTTGCCACCAGCAAATTGGTCACATCGTTGAGTCCGACCAGATTGGTAGCCGACAAATCCATATAGCTCAGGGCGCGCACCGGATTGTTATGAATGCCGATCACGGGCAGTTCGGTTTGCACCAATCGGAACGACAGCAATCCTTCGCGGCGCGGATGTTCCAGCGTGACCAGATCGCCCACCGCAACGCCCAGATCGTCCGCCGCTTTTTCCGAGAGGATGATACCCGGTTCATCAGATGCAGTGGGCAATTCGCCAGCGAGCAGCTTAGGTCGCCAGATCGCCTGATCCATGTCGTGCAGTTCAATTAACGTATCAATGTCTTCATCGCCATCGATCAGTCGCCCACCTAACATCAGCCCTATTTCAAGTTGAGCAAAAAGTGGCGATCCATCTTCCGCCGCCAAATCACGAATCGCGGCAATTTCGCCATTCGTCTCGGGATAGAAACGATCCAGCGTGACGATCATGCGATCCCCATTTTCGTACAGGTACGCATCTTCGGCGCGATCCAGCGTTGCCACGAACGAATCGAGGAACCCGATAAAGGCAGTCATGAGGATGATTGCCATCGAAATCCCCAACACGGTCAGCAAGCTCCGCCAGGGTGAGCGCAAGATGTTTTTTACCGGCATCTGCATGAAGCTTTTGCCCGGCAGTGGCAAGTGATTGGCGAGCCAACTCAAGCCGCCGCCCTTCGCCACCAGATTCCCTGTTGTGATCGCATCAACCGGCGATACGCGCACCGCCCGCCAGATCGGTAACACCGTTGCGGCAAACGGCAGCAGAATACCGAGGACCGTCGCCTGGATAAAACCGGGCATATACAACGAGGTTTCCCAATACGGCATCGGCAGTATATCACGGAATAAACTCGCAAACAGGGAACTTAATCCGATACCCGCCAATAAACCGAGCAGCGTGCCTAAGACAGCGATCTGTACGCCAACCAACATCGGACGAAACGCAATCCAGAACCGTGACACACCGAGCGCCATCCCGATCCCGATCTGGCGGCGCTGTGATTCCACGATCCGCCCCGCCAGGTTAAACGCGCCCAATGCCGCGCCAACCAGGAACATCAACGCGACAATATCCCATGTCACCTGGTCGTTTTTGGCATCTGAATAGAGCATGGTCAGGCCAATATCATCGTCCCTGGTCACGAAGTCCAACCCGGTATCAGGGAAGGATGCGGTCATGTGCGCTTCAACCGCCGCTTGCACCGCAGCGCTATCCGCGCCATCAGCCAATATGAAGGCGACATTGTTGATCAATCCCTCACGATCCGTAATGCGCTGCGCCGTTGATAACGGAACAAACATCACGGCGTAATTCGCCTCGCCAAACACAAAGCTGTTGTCCGGCGGCACAACCGCAAAGTACTCCGGCGATTGCCCAATCCCAACCGTCTCCAGTTCGACATCGCCACTGATGCGC
Organism: Anaerolineae bacterium; assembly: GCA_016929355.1. Lineage (GTDB taxonomy): Bacteria > Chloroflexota > Anaerolineae > Aggregatilineales > Aggregatilineaceae > JAFGJA01. The sequence goes on from JAFGJA010000198.1 coordinate 3,084, forward strand.
AATGTAGTGCCCACTTCGACATTGTTAATATCCGCGAATTGGAGTTCCAGCATAGCAACATTTTGCCCGGCATCATCAGACGTAAAAATACGCCCCTGATCGACATACAAGCTGTCTACCTGCGGCCCATTCTCGCTTACATCCACGCCAACCAATTGACCCTGCGCCAGCACCGTATCATCCTCGGTGGAGGCATCCAGCAAAGTTGGCACGATCAAGCGCGGTTCTAACGCCGCAACGCCTTCGATTCCGTCCAGCGCGGCGATCAGGTCCGTCTGGTCGATAAAACTGCCATCGGCCAATTCCATCTTGAAATCGTGCATATTCAAGCGCTCGGTGCTGGTATCCAGCGAATCGACGCGCCATGATTCTTGTCCGCCCAACCCGGCGAAAACGCCCGTTCCCAGGGCAATGATCAGCGAAATTGCGAGCACTTGCAGCCAACGCGCGCGCAAATCGCGCCACGACCACCGCAACCAGAATGACATATTCATCATGTCCCCCTTACCACTGCAAATCAGCAATTTCGGCTTTGCCGCCGCGCGGCGCACCATCGCTGACGATCTTGCCACTGCTGAGTTCAATCACGCGATCCGCAATCCGTGAAATTTCGCGGTTGTGCGTCACGACTAAGACTGTCTTCCCTGCTTCCGCCTGCCGTTTGAGCAGTTCGAGAATCTGAATTCCTGTGCGAAAATCGAGTTCGCCAGTGGGTTCATCAGCCAATAACACCGGATTGCCTGTTGCCAACGCGCGCGCAATTGCCACGCGCTGTTGTTCGCCACCGCTCAATTCATGCGGAAAGTGATTAACACGCTCACCCAGGCCAACATCGGTCAAGACTTCGATAGCGCGGGCGCGGTTCGCTTGCCCATTGCGCTTCTCCTTTTTGGTTTTGTCGGCAGGCTGCATATCCAGCACAAACTGCACATTTTCCAGCGCAGTCAGGCTGGGAAACAGGTTAAAAGTCTGGAAGATGAAACTGACCGTTTCCCGCCGGAACTTGAACCGGTTGACCTTGTTGGTCAGCGTCATATTGCCGCCGTTGATCTGCACATGCCCTTCGGTTGGCACATCCAACGCGCCAATAATGTTCAGCAGGGTGGTCTTGCCACTGCCGGATGGGCCGAGCACGACCACAAATTCGCCCTTGTCCACTTCAAGCGAAACACCATCCAGCGCGGCCACTTGTACGTCACCCATGACGTACCGTTTTGAGATATTCTCCAAGCGAATCATAGGAAGCCCCTTCCTCATCATGATAGCGAGTTGCCATCAGTGTAATCCGACATGAAACCTCTATTGCCCCCTAATTTTTAGGGGTATCTAATCCAATGGTTAGGCACGCTTAATCAATTGTGAGATTTTTAGTAGTTCGGATTCAAACTAGTAGTTTCATTATAGACCACTACGAAGCAGAAGGCAAGATCATGCCCCCCAAAGATTAAGATTTTTCTTATAGGCGAATGGGTATCCCCTGGCTTACGATCAGCATGAATCGACCATCTAGAGGCGAGGTCATTATGTACGAACTGCCGCTTTTTCCGCTCAAAACAGTCCTATTCCCTGGCACGCCGATCAGCTTGCACATCTTCGAACCGCGCTACAAGCTCATGATTGAGCAGTGTTTGCAAACCGGCGATCCGTTTGGCGTGGTCTTGATCCGTGATGGCGCAGAAGCGTCTGGCCCGCTCGCCGATCCGTACTCGATTGGCACTACTGCCCAGATCGCACACGTCGAACGGTTAGACAATGGACACATGAATATCATCGCCATCGGCGTTGAACGCTTTGAGATTCAAGACGTGGATCGGGATCGCAAACCCTATTTAGTTGGGACTGTTGAAACTCGTCCTTTAGATCAGCAAGCCGAAACCCAGACACTAGCCTACGCCGGGCAGCGTTTGCGGCCCTGGGTGGAGCGTTATATCAAAGTCCTGTCTTCGGTAACGGAAAACGGCGATTTTGACTCGGCCCAACTGCCGGATGAACCAACCGCGCTCGCGTACTTGGCAGCAGCGCTGCTGCAAATCCCCGCCGATCAAAAACAAAATCTGCTGGCGATGAATCAAGCTAACGATCTGCTGACGGATATTCGCACGATCTACCGGCGTGAAGTGGCCTTACTGAACGCGATCATCGAACGCGAATCGGCACAAATCCAGGGGTTATTTTCATTGAACTGATCCCGCCATTGGGGTAGATGATAAAAAAGACCTTGAAGTAGACTGAGGTGAATACCCGGCAGAACCAGGTTTTTCTCATGTAAGGGATAACTTAGTCGGGGACAAGAGATACTACTTTTGTTCCCGAACAGATAAGCGGTACCGAGGCATCTCGATACCGCTTTATCGTTTACATTCAATGGTGCTGTTTTAGCGGCAAACTCCCGCGCTAGTAATTTAGCAGTTCGGCGGTATCCCCAAACGCGGCTGAAGCATCCGGCGGCTGCAGCGGCGCATCGCTGCCGCCATCAGCTTCCGCTTCTTTCTGCCATGCCGCTAATTCAATCGTCAACCGTTCAAAGAAGCTGTTTGGCGGTAAGGCCCCTTCACCATATTGCAAGTCCACTACGCGGACGCGGACGCGCAAAGTTTGTGTTTCCAGCCAGGTTGTGCCATTTGGCGTGACCATCACCGCTTCGCCCTTCGGCGCTAATTTGGTGCGCAGCGCTTGATCGTTGAAAGCGTGTTCGCTCATCAGCACCTTTGTCACCGTGCGAATGTCGTTTTTATCGAACAGCCACGCTTCAATCGCCGTTACTTTCTTGGGATCGCCCACGCCGATTGTCTCTGAGATACCAGACCCATATTCGCCCAAAAATTCACCGGAGTCCTCGCGGCGCGCCGTTTCAATACTGAACGAGTCATCATAAAGATCATCGCCCAAAATGTACGTTGACATATGCTGGGTGACAGGTGGCCTTTCGCCCTCGGCGGCAAAATCGGTTTTTTGCTCGGCGACACGCTTCTTCTCGGCCATCGTCGCCGCCAGAATCTCGGCTCCCGACGCCCCACCCGAAGCCACCGACACTGTCGAAATGGGTTTCTTTTTACGCCAGGGACCAATCGGAATCGTGATGTAAAAGGTCAATACCAGCGCCAGAATAATCCCGACAAGCAAATAACCAATAATACACCCAATCGGCCCCATCACGACATTGTTAACAAACCCGGCGTTCAGATCATCGGCTTTGCTCTTGGCTTGCGACTCGACACCCTGCGCCACAGGCAACAAGGCTTGCAGTTGACTCGCCAAAGGTTCTACCCCCTGATTGTCAGCAATCAAGTCTTCGATCATCTTGGCTTTAACACCGCCGTCAACGATCTGCCGCTCGGCTTCAGCCTTCGCCTCAGCCGTATTACCCGATGCGGCGTACATTTGCGCCGTCATTTTGATCCACTGGTCTTTATACCCACTATTCAAATGGACCGGCTCCGCCGTATCTTGAAACGTCACCGGTGCAAACTGGTAGGCCCAAACTAACCCCAAGATCAAACCCAGCAAGATCAACAACAATCGGGTAAGTGATGGGGCAAGCGAACTAAGAGCGGCCTTACCAATAATGTTAAATTGCCCTACTAGGCGCTTGATCATGAGGTCTAGCCTTTCCCTTGCAAGCTGCTACAACTCTAGCAAAAAACAATATCTCACTGTGAAGCATTTTACATGAACAACACACGCAAGACAAATCAAATCCTGTGTCAAAAAAAACACGAGTACACAAACTTGCACTCGTGTTTTATCTGTGAAGAACCAATTAAACGTGCTTAACCTTTCACAGAACCCGCCATCAAACCTCGCACAAAGTAACGTTGGAGCGCGAAGAAGACCACCAATGGCATCGCAATTGACACGAAAGCGGCGGAGGTCATGATCTCCCAGTTATCGCCGCGCGATCCTGATAGCTCGCGCAAGGCCACCGTCAACACGGTTTTATCCGGGTGTTTGCCCAGGAAGACCAGCGCCACCAGCATATCATTCCAAACCCAGAGGAATTGGAAGATAGCGAACGACGCCAGCGCGGGGACCGACAACGGCACGATCAACCGGATGAAGATCGAGAAGTGCGATGCACCATCGATCTTGGCGGACTCGATGATTTCGCGCGGCATCGTCCCGATATAGTTCCGCAGCAGGAAGATCGCTAACGGCAGACCAAACCCGGTATGCGCCAACCAAATGCCGGGATAAGTGCCCACCAAACCCAGATCGTTGTAGATACGCAGCAACGGAATCAGCGACATCTGCAAGGGCACGACCAACAACCCCACAACGATAATAAAAATCGCCTTACGTCCCGGAAAATTCATCCACGAAAACGCATACGCGGCAAACGCCGCAATCGCTACCGGAAAAATGGTTGAGGGGATAGTCACGGTCAAAGAATTGATGAACGCATCACCCATATCCGCATCATCCAACACTTCGCGGTAATTGTCCAGCGTGAAACGCGGATCGAATTCGGCCCGGTAGAAAAAGCGCTCACCGCGATCAATCTCAAAGGGAGTTGACGAAGTATATTCGTAGTTGCCCTCTTTATCCAGCGTAAAAGTCGTGCCATCTTCGAGTTCAACCACGTCACCGACTTTGTGATCCGTCAGTTCGCCCCCCAGGAAACCATCACCAAACGCACTGATGCGCGCCGACTTACCTGTATCTTCAAATACATTACCCTGGATCACATACTGGTCGCCCGCTTGCACCTGATCCTCGGCGCCCCCGGTACGTGCTCGATCATTCTCTTCACGAGTAGAAAGCGCCGTCCACCAACCCGTTGTAGCCAGTGAGTCTTTATCGCGCAGTGAACTGATAAACAGGCCAAACGTCGGCAGTGTCCACAACACGACCAGCGCGGCTAACGTAAAGCGAACCGAAAACCATCCCAACCAACGAGAAATCATGTCGCTCACCGCACACTCTCCTCTCGTAAGAATTCTCGAATATTCCAGTACAAAATGGGCGTAATCGCCAGCATGATAGTCACGGCGATCATACTCCCGCGCCCATAGTCAAAATTACGGAACATCCAGCGATACATATAATTACCCAGGACTTCGGTCTTAAACTGACCATCCGTCATGGTGTACACAATATCGAACACTTTCAGCACAACCATGATAATCGTGGTCATGACTACCGTGATCGTGCCCATAATTTGCGGGATCATCACCTGGAAAAATACCTGAATCTCGTTCGCGCCATCAATACGCGCTGCTTCAAGAATTTCGCCAGGGATATTCTTGAGCGCTGCCGACAGCAGCACCATCGCAAAGCCAGTCTGAATCCAGATCAGAATAATCATTAACATGAGGTTATTGAGCGGGGGTTCAGTATACCAGGTCTGGGCTTCACCGCCTAACCCCACCACAACCGCGTTCAGAATACCAATCTGGTCTTGCTCGGTGGCGCGGAAGGCGTAAACAAACTTCCAAATAATGGACGCACCCACAAAAGAAATCGCCATTGGCATAAAAATAAAGGACTTGGCAGCGCTTTCCCAGCGTACTCGATCCGATAACACCGCGATCAGCAAACCAAACACGGTACTGACCAGGGGCACAATTGCCAGCCAGGCCACGTTATTTTGCAGCGACAGTACGAAGCCATCATCTTTGAACGCCCAGACATAATTATCCAGCCCAACAAAATTATTCGAACGATCGTCAAAGAAACTGAGATAGGTGGTCCGCAGCGCAGGATAAACCAGAAAAACACCCAGCAGAAAAACCGCCGGGGCAATAAACAACCAGGGGCGAATTTGTTCACGACTGTTTTCTCTGGAGATAATCTTGCCCTCTTCATCTGGATAATCCGGCACCAGTTTATCCAAACTAATATTTGTGCCGAAAAAATACACCAGAAGACCACCTACGCCTAAAACAATTGCAACTAAGGCGCTACCAATCTGATCCATAAGGTTGCCCTCCCAAAAACTGCTCTTATTCAAAATTGTTTTTTTTGCAGCAGGCCACAAGGGATACAACAACGGGGCAACCACTATTGCCCCGTTGTAGATTTTGCATAGGACTAACCGCAGTCAGTCATTTATGCGACTGCCTTATTTGATGTCATCCCAGGCCGCTTGCACGGCTGCGGTCACATCGTCAACTGATGCACCATTCGAGTAGTCCACCATCGCGGTCCAGAACGCGCCTGCGCCAATCGCGCCGGGCATCAGGTCCGAACCGTCGAAACGGAAGACATCAGCACCAACCAGAATTTCACCCTGCTTACGTTGGGTATCGGTCTGGTAGGCTTCCAGATTCATGCCCTTGTGCGCACCGAGGAAACCGGCCTGTGACG
>JAFGJA010000199.1 GCA_016929355.1 Anaerolineae bacterium
CAAAAACCTGCTTTTCTCCCTGCCCCTGCCTGCGGGGGAAGGGTTGGGGATGGGGGTCAAAAGACTTTTCAAACGGTCTCTCAGGATTCCACCCCGGCGGGCATTTTCCCCTTGCGGTTGAAGATCACGCGCCGCACATCGGGCGATATGCGGTAGCGCGCGAGGTAGAAGAAGACGCCGCCTTTGCTGCGCCGCCGTTCGCCATCGCTGGTCATCAAACCTTCACGTTCATCGATTGCCAGCGCTTCCTCGACCAATGCCTCGACAAAAAATGTGCCACACAAGCGCACCATCGCTTCGATCTGGCGCAGGGGCACATCGTCGGTTTCTTCGAGTGTCTCGATCACGGCGTCCATCGCTTTGCGCTGCTTCGCGGTCAGGTCACGCGGATCAACTTCGGGATAGCTCACGGCCAGCCGGTACTCGCCGAGCGCATGGCCGTTGAATTCGCGGTTGGCTTTGGTGGCGTGTTTCTCCGCCGCCATAGCAATGATCGCAAACGGCGTCTCCGTTTTTTCTTCAATAGCTATATCAACGGTTTCAACCGTTCCGGCCTGATTGAACAATTCAGCCAGTTCATCCGCCGTTGTTTCTGGTGGAAAATTGGTTACATACAATACACTGCCCATAAGAGTGTGTCCCCCTCGCGTGTGATGAGTTCCGGTACATAGGTCTATTTTAACAAAACCGCTTCAGGATAACGACCTTACTTTGGTTTATTTGCTTGATCGGGGTGCTGGCGCGCGGCAATCGCTTTGCCCTCTGCTAACGCATCATCCACCGAATCGCCTTTGAGTTGCTCCAATTGGGCCTGGACGTGTGATACTTGCGCCTGGACCCGTTCGACTGGCTGGCGGATCGTTTCCCCAACGCGGCGGCGAATGATCGTGCCCTGCTGCGTGATCGTCTGGCGGGTTTCGGCCCCACTACGCGGTGACAGCCACGCCGCAAGTGGCGCGCTGATGATGAATCCCGCGATCAAGCCGGTGATAAAGCTGAACGACTCGTCGCTGCTTGTTTTTTGCTGTGCCATCGTTATTTCCTTTTACGCCTTTTTCTCACCCGTTGGATCGCTCGCCCGCTTGAGCGAACGGCGAATCCCGATAACTTCGCGCAGCACGCCGCCGATTCCCGCCAGTAATGCCGACGTTTTAATCACCGGTTCGACCACATTCTGACTCATGAATTGGGCCGTGCCCTTGACCGTCGTGACTGTTTCATTGGCATTATCCACAATTGGTTGCACTTCGTTTTGCAGTACGTTCAGCAGCGCTGCCACCTGAATCACCAGCACAATCAGCGCTGTGCCCATCACGATCCCTTCCATTGCCAGCAAAATGATGAATAGGTCACGGATGATGCCGACCCAGTTCGCCACATCGTCAGGATTGCCGGACAGCGCCAGCGCCAGCGCGAAAATCAGCAGCAAGATGAATACGGCGACGATGCCCCCGATACCCAGGCCGACCCAAAGCATGATCCGCCCGTTTTTTTTGTCCTGTGTGTTATCCTGGGTTCCGTCCTGCGCCTCACTCGGCGAGTCGTTCGGGGGTTGCTTGTCCGGTTGGGGTGGGGTTGTTGTTTTATCCGCCATCGGTTGCATTTCTCCTCAAAGAGCACAACACTGTATAGTTAGTCTCAAGCCAAAAATCTAATTGCGCCGGGCATGGGCGGGTTGGCGGGTGAGCACGCGCGCGACCACTAATGCCAGCCAAGCGCCCATCGTCGCGGGCAGCATGTGCAGGGGGCCAATGTCCATCAGCGTGACGCCGAACATATCGCCGAAAGCGTGCCCCAGCGCGAAGCCCAACCAGGCCGCTAATAAAAACAGAGCCAATCGTCGCGCATCGCCACCGCTCACCAGATGGAACGCCGCACCATAAAGTGTGGCTAACATGAAACTGAAAATCACGGATGGTCCGGGCATGGTGTTGTTTTGATTATGGTGGCGTTAGAAGCAGGTTGTGTTGCCCTGCGGCTAACCAATGGTACAATGCGTCTAGTTTAGCACAGACTGAAGCATCCCAACACTGTAGACTATGAAGGCGGTTGAGTTTGCTGATTCCACATTTGATGTTTGCCCATATGCTGGCCGATTATGCGTTGCAGACCAATTGGTTGGTGTCTAAAAAGAGCGAGGGCTGGTTTGGGCTGCTTTTGCATGGCGGCACAGTCGGCTTTATGTCACTCTTTGCGCTGGCTCCCTATATCGATGATGTCTGGTTCCCGTTGGTGGTGATGGTTGCCATTCATACGCTTCAGGACTATCTCAAGGTTCATTTTGGGCCGCAGCTCAAGGTACACGCCTTTTTTCCGTATATGGCCGATCAAGTGTTGCATTACGGCTTGATTCTGGTGATTCAAGCCTGGGCCGGTGGTTCGCTCTCCCCAAAGCCCGCTCACGCTGAAATCCTGTTTATGTGGGTCGGCACGGCGGTCATTTTTGTGACACGCTACTATGAGGTGACATGGTGGGCCAACTGGCTCGATATGATCCCGTATATGAATCGCTGGCGCGTTTTCGGTTACGCGGAACGGATCGCTATGATGACGCTGGCGGTAGCGGGTTTATGGATTGTGGCTCCCCTGTGTATTGTGCCGCGTTTGTTCGTGTCGTACCGGATCGGCGCACCGATCTGGCAGCAGCGCCGGGGAATGCTGGAAATGGGCTTGGGCGTGGTGGTCAGTGTGTTGACGGGTTTGGGGCTAAGGTTGGTATAGATGTATTGGCGTGAGGTTAATGCACAAATTCCCGATATACCGCCTATTCTGCCGATCAAAAAGCGCGCACTTATCGCACGCGCTCTGTTTTTTCTTTTTCTCTCGTTTTTCTCTTGCTCTTACTTTGTCTCTCTATCTTTGCACTTTTAGTTAGTCTGCTTAACCCCACCCTAAATCCCTCCCCGCAGGCAGGGAGGGACTTGGCTCCCCTTTCCTTGCTTGCGGGGAAAGGGGTTGGGGGATAGGGGTCAATCCAAAAAAACTGCAAAGATAGAGACTTTGTTTTTCTCCGCGTTCTCTGGGTCTCTGCGGTGAATTAGTTTCCCAACACACTCCCCGCGAAACCCGGCGCACCGCGCATGAATTCTGTCGCTTCTATTGCGGTTCGGCCTTCAAGCTGCAAGCGCGTTGGCGCAAAGAGTCCGTCGCCGGTCCCGATGGCGAAGGGGACCACATCGCCCATTTCCGTGCCTTCGGTATCTTCCACCTCGCCAGGAGCCAACCCGGAATGAATATCAATCGGGAAGCCCTCTAGAATCTTGACGCGCTGCCCGTTCCAGAAGGTGTATGTACCCGGCCAGGGGGTAAACGCGCGCACATGCCGGTCAATTTCAATGGCGGATTGGGTCCAATCCAGCGCACCATCTTCCTTTTTAAGCTGCGGCGCATAGGTGATCAAATCCGGGTTGGTGGGCTGCGGGTGCGGCTGGATGCTGCCCGATGCTAACCATTGCAAGGTGTGCATCAGCAGCAGCGCGCCCAACGAGGCCAGCTTATCATGCAGCGTTTGCCCGGTTTCCTCCGGCTGGATCGGGATCGAATCTTGCAGCAGAATCGGCCCGGTATCCATGCCCGCATCCATGATCATAGTCGTGATGCCGGTGTAGATATCGCCCGCCTTCAGCGCTGCCTGGATCGGGGCCGCACCGCGCCAGCGTGGGAGCAGCGAGGCATGAACATTGACCGGCGCGATCTTGGGAATATCCAATACCTCCTGCCGCAAGATTTGCCCAAACGCGACTACCGCCAGGAAATCCGGTTCCCAGGCGCGAATCTGCTCTACTGCGTCCGGTTCTTGGCGCAGACTGGCGGGCTGGATGATCGGCAGCGTATGTTCGAGCGCGAGGTCTTTCACGGGCGAAGTACGCAAACTGCGCCCGCGCCCGGCGGGACGATCCGGTTGGGTGACGACGCCGACCACGTCATAACCGGTAGTATCAAGTAACACGCGCAAGGTGGGGACAGCAAAATCAGGAGTGCCCATGAATACAATTTTCATCGTGTTTTTGCCCTCAAATTCGCTCTAGCATGACCCATCAGTTTATGCTACAATGTTTCGCGTAATACATGGTGGCTGTGGTGCAGTGGTTAGCATGCCTGACTGTGGATCAGGAGGTCGAGGGTTCAAATCCGTCCAGCCACCCCAATATTTTCCTAACTACGGCGCATTTTGCGTCGTTTTTTATGTACCGTGCCGACGCCGCCTGACCCTGATTACGCGCCACCGCAAGCGCCGCCGCAGTCCCTCTACCGTCATGTAACACCGCACCCGCACCCTGATCCGGCGCGGTTTGCCCGATCCGCGTTTGCGCCGTTTTTCGGCTTCCTCGCGCGCACGCACGGTCTGCACCAATTCTTCCAGCGTTTGTGTATCCTGGTCACTGGGACGCGGCATCCCGAAGACTTCCCAAATGCTGATCTCACCGGTATCGGTGACCGGCGTTTGCGGCGGCAATCCCTCCCGGCTGCGCGGGGGTTCTGCCTGGTTTGATTCACTGGTGGGATGATCCAATGGAGTCTCGTATGATAGGCTGTGCGCGATCTCACGCGGACGTGTATCGGTTGGCGCAAGCGGCGTTTCGGCGGGCCGTTGGAAGCGTTCAAGGCCAGTCTGTGTATCGACTTTTTCGTCGGTTGGAATCTCATCGGTGTTGGCCGTGACCGGCGGCATCGCGTGAACGGGCGTGGGCGGTGATACATGGTGTTCCGCCGATTGGGGCCGCTCAAAAATGGGTTGCACGCTTGGCTTGTCGCGGGATGGGGCCGCTTGCGCCGATTCCGGCTGCGTCTGGGATGCGTGCGGCGCGGCAGGTGTGAGCGGCATGGCCGGGCGGGGCGGGGCAATATGCTCCGGTGGCGACGGCACGGGTGGGATCGGCGTCGGCGGGGTGGGTTGGGTTGGAGCCGTCGCTTGTTCTAAATCAGCTGCTTGATCGCCCGGATCGACAGTCTGATCCGCATCCGTGGGTGCATCCGGCTGTACATCCACTACCGGAACCGCTTCGACTGGCGTGCTGGGGGTCGGTGTGGTGCTTTTTTCCGCTTGTTGGTTTGTTGCAGCTTGGTCGGCTTGCTGCGCACTGATCGCTTCTTCCAATCCCTCTGGTTTGCGCGGCTGCGTATCGGCAGCGTGGCTGTACTCGGCTGGTCCTTCTGCCTGGATTAACTCTGCTACGAACGATGGGGCCGCGTTCACGGCGGGAATGGGTTCGGGCGGTGTACCAATCGGATCGATGCCCGGTGGTGGCGCGTACCGGCGCTGGTATTCGGCACGTTCATCAACATTCAATCGTCCCTGCATCCCAACGCGCTCGCGGTAGGTGTCATCCAAGCGCACGCCCAATTGGTCTATATTACGCTTGAGTTGGCGCAAACTGTCGGCCACCAGCGCGGCGAGTTGGCGTCGGCCAGTTAGCCGATCCATGATCGCGCCGAAAAATCCCTTTGGGTGATAAGTGATTGTCCATTGGACCAGAATGCCATCAGGAACCGTCTGCAAACGCAGCCGCGCCTGGAACGAGCGGTATGCACCGCCTTCGGTGAGGGTGTATTCGTAGCCGATATGGTCTACCCAGGTGGTGATTTCTTCGATAATGTCTTTCCCGCCGCCTGCTAACATGCAGCGTCGGCGCACGCCGCTGCCCATGCGATGTGTTGTTAGAATCGAGATGCTGGTATAGCCGACGTGCCACCGCGCGATTTTATCCGGGTCAGTGAGGTGGTCCCATACAACCTCAATCGGAGCATCGATTAAGATACGCTGGTCGATCAGCGCCACATTGAGCCGTCCTTGTGCAAATGAGTCGTTAGTTATTGGTTTTTAGTTCTGTGCCACGATCAAGCGGATTTTACTACTAACCACTAAAAAACAAGAACTAAAAACGCGCTTCTATGTATTGTATCCGATTGCACGCCAGACTCAAATTCATGGGTTTTTAAGGGTTTTGTCCGCCACAATTTGCGATAATGTAAGTAGTACTCGCGCACAACAAAAGGAGCGATGTCATGTCGAACTGGCGCAAACGCAGGACGACGATTCACTTCAACCACCCGGAATATGATGACTATTGGGCCTCGGTCAATCGCGCACGCGCGTTGATTGGTGAACCCCCGATCCCGCATGGTCAGCCGTTGGAGATCGAAATCCGGCAGTATGTGTCATCACGGCACGAGCCGCTAGGGATTGGCTATTGCCAGGGCTGCGGCGAAATCATGTTGATGAATGATGAGCAGCAAAAATGGTGCCCGACCTGCCGGGCGGAACGCAAACGAAAATACGTCGAAAACCGGCCAGAAAAACGCTCGGAGAATCGAGCCGAAAAACGCTCAGACAGGCGCAAACACGATTCGCATACCGACGACTAATGAACCTCACGACTTACCGGAATTTTACGCAGCAGTTACAAACCAACCTGGAGGCCGATCCGCGTGTGATCGGCCTCGTCGCGTTGGGATCGATGGCAGAGATCGGACGCCTGCCGGATGCGTGGTCGGATCATGATATGGTGATGGACAAAACCAGGGCGCGCCGACTCTCGCCAGCACGCCCTGATCTGCTTTTCTCTTGCTTTTCCCCTATTTTCTCTCTGTGTTCTCCGCGTCTCTGCGGTGAAAAATTACCCCACCGGACGGATCGCCACCCGCCAGCGATACTCATGCGGATTCAGCATATACTCATCCAGCACGCCGGGACCGCACGATCCATTACCGAGGCCCTGCATCGCGTGATCGATGTTGAGCGTAATGTCATCGCGGCGCGTGAGGTCAATCGTATGCATCGCGGCGGTGAAATCGGCGGCGGTGTAATGGTGCGCGCTCACTGAGAACGTCGGGAATGCCTCTACACGCAAGCCCAATCCGTCCGCGTTGGTCAGCGTTACCCAGCGCACATCGGTCTTGTTGCCGTTGTCCTCCGGCACGATGTACGGGAAATACTGTTCATCCACGCTGCCGGAATGGATCGCCAGCTTGCCGCCGAGTTTGCGATCCGGGTAGGTTTCGTGCGGCCCGCGCCCGTACCATGTCATCGTTTCGAAGCCGCCCGGTACGGTCATGGTCCAGCCCACGCGCGGCAGGAAAAATGATCCCAGTTTGGGCTGCGGCGTGATGCGCGTTTCGAGCAAAATCGTGCCATCACCGAGGATCGTATATTCGTTTTCGCACCGGAAGCCGCCATCCACATCCGGCGCGCTGGCGAACATCTCCGCCGCAATACGGATCGCGCCTGATTTCAGTTCCGTCACCGTGACCGAAGTCGGTTTTTCCTCGATCCGGTCCAGGCCCACTGACCGCCACACCTCCGCCGGGACGAGGCCCTCAAACTGAATTGCAGTGCGATCATTTTCGGTTGGCGCGCGCCACACGTTCAGCGCAGGACCATCTGCCAGCAGCGTCACACCTTTGTACGTGTACGACACGATCCGCCCATGCGTAAATTCGAGCGCAAAATCCGGCCCGGTGATCGTGCGTTTATCATCGCGCGTTTTCATGTCCAGCGAGGGCAGTTTGGCGAGATTGATCACTGGTTTTTGTGGTGTATGGACCGGCAGCTTGAACTGCTCCCACGCAACCTCGTGCCCCGCTTCGGCCCAAAGCTGATCCTGCGCCAGCGCAAAACTGATCGTTAACCAGTATTCCGCGCCGGGGA
>JAFGJA010000022.1 GCA_016929355.1 Anaerolineae bacterium
ACTCGGCAAATATCACGATTTTCCGAGTCCGCCGTTTGCGTTCTGGCGTACTGAATCGTTAATGTCCCTCGATCCCGATTGGCGGCCCTACGGACGGACTGCCGCGCGGCGCTTGCTCGATTTTGCGCTGCGGCAGACGTTCTGGATACCGCGCGTGCTGGACCGTTATGTGCTGCGGCTTCCCCGGCGACAGTTCAAGGTGTGTCTTTGGAACGAGCGTTTGACCCGCGTTGTGAGCAAAGACACAGGGTGGAAAGTCGCGCAGCGTGCGCGGCAGCGTGGTTGGCGGGCGCACGTATTTCCGGTCATTGCGCCGGAAGAGGTTGGCACGCTGGTGTCTGGTGCGCAGCAAGCTTCATATACCGCGTTGGCGGAAGAATTTGAACTCTACGCCTGGGATGGAAAACCCTTCCTGACGCATCGTAATCCCACGCTGACGCAGCTTGATTTCAATCTCTGGACCAATAAGAACGTTTTGATCTATCAGGATCAGACTGACAAGACCGCGCAAACGGCGCGCTGGCGTGATCTGGTGCGTGCCGTCATACCTGATCAATCAACTTCAATTTCCGCAGCAGGATAAACACCGATGGTTTTCTGGCAAGTTCCCTCTTTTAAACGGTTGCAAGCCCGCCCGCCGGTCATTCTGATCGGGATGCATCGTTCCGGCACGAGTTTGCTCTCGCAGTTGCTTGGACTGTGCGACGTACACCTGGGGCATGATCTGGACAATAACTTTGAGTCGGCGCATATGCGCGGCATCAATAAACATGCGTTTACCACGATCAAGGCTGATTGGAATGCGCCCGAACCCGTGATCGCGGCGATGCAGACCCCGGATTTTATGGCAGCGGAACAAGCTTATTATCAGGCACATATGTTCACGGGATTCGGTGGCATGATGTATTGGGGCCGGTCACAGTGGCTTGCGTTGCAGCGCGGCGCAGAATTGCCCCGGTGGGGGTGGAAAGACCCGCGCACCTCGATCACGCTGCCCGCATGGTTGGCGTTGTTTCCTGATGCGCATGTTATTCATATTATCCGCAACGGGATTGATGTAGCGATCAGTTTGCATCGCCGCCAGATCGCTAAATCGAAGCGGTGGCGGTTGCATCCCGATCACCGTGATCCGCGCGGGCACGATTTTCGGTTCTGTTTCAGCTTGTGGGAAACCTATCAGGCACATTTGCTGACGTATCGGGATACGATCCCGGCGGGGCAGTATACTGAACTGCACTATGAAACGTTGTTGCAGGAACCCGCTTCAACTTTGATCAGCGTTTTGGACCGGATCGGGGTAGATGTGAGCACGGAGCAAATTGCTGCCGCCGCAAGTACAGTTAATCCCGAACGGCTGGATAACCGCCGCCGCGCCGCCTCGTATGATGATGTGATTCCCGCATTGGCGGATAATGCGTTGATGCGCGATCTCGGCTACACGAATTACAGTGAATAATAAACCTCACCCCCCGACCCCCTCTCCATTTGATGGAGAGGGGGAGTCAGGTCATGGATGGGATCGCGCGTAAGTGAGGATGATCTGCGTGATGTAGTCCGTTACGTCGATCAACTCGGCCAGCATGTGATTGCGTTTGGCTTGCCACTTTTCAGGTGTGGTGGGATCGGTCAGCAGTTCGCGCGCTTTGGCTAATGCGTTACGCTGTCCTGTCTGCGGATCGTTGAACGAATACACCATCCTATACCGTGCCTGCTGTTCATCAATATAGCCCCGCCGCGAAGTCGAGAGAAAAATCGCCGGTGTGCCGAGCATCGCACATTCACTCGCCATTGTTGCGCTTTCGCCCAAAAACAACCGCGCGAATGCTTGCAAATGCAGCATATTTTTTCGCGGGCCGCGCAGCATGTATTGGTGCAAATCGGGCGGTAGTTCGCTCTCCGAACTCAGGATTACGCGCCCGTATTCGGCTAATGTAACGATCACGTCGCGCAGATTTTGCACACCGTAATCGCCCACATCATGACTCGCCTGCCAACTGACTAAACGCACAATGCTAAACGGTTCATCCGGCGCGAGTCCTTCCGCCGCCAATACTGCCGGATCGGGGGTGAAAACGTTCGGATGGGTATAGGCCAGTTGTTGATAACCGTTGTAACGGATGTGTTTTGCGCCTACTGATTTTTGATACGCGCGCGGCGTGATCACGGCTTTGGCGAACGGATAGGTGATGGTGTTCGATATATTGGCGTGTTCGGTATCCGAAAACACGACCACCGGCACGCGATAGGGCAGGCAGCCGTAGACAATGAATGTGCCCGCTTCGGCTGCTGCGACATGCGGGCGAAATTCGCGCACCACGCGGCCCAAGCTCCACGCGCGCTCGATCAGTTCGATGCCCAGACCCATGATCCCGCGCCGGGCGTGCTGGCCGATCTGTGTATGGGCAAGGTCGAATTCAGCCAGCAGCGCGAGGGTCATGTCTTTATTGCGGCTGGTGATCCGCACCTCGTGATCGGCGGCGCGCCAACGGGTAATGGCATGGCGGAAAAAATGGACGTGCATGGGGTGGGTGATGTCAACTAGAATACGCATGGTGTTTATCCATCGGATTAGAAAAACTGAATCTATTATGCAGGCTTTTCCACATTCGGCTAGAATTAGAACAGAATGACAGAGGCGAGAGGAACGGCCATGAATCGATCATCCATGACGGGCATTATTGGTTTCATTATGGTGATGTTGGTTGGTAATGTTATTTTTGGCATTGCCAGCAGCGCTAGCGAGACATTAAGTACCGGCACGGACGGGCGCAGCCTGCGCTGGAATCGTTTTGATGTAACGCTTGATACGATGGACACTGTTGCGAATCGTTTTGATGTGGCAGAGACCTATGAATTGTATATCGAGACGGGGCCGTACCGGTATGGTTTTCGTGAAATTCCGTTGGATCGCATCGAGGCGATTGACAATGTAGCCGTCTATGATGGTGGTACGCGCTTACAGGCGAATTGTTCCGGCAGTCAGGGAACATTTTGCGTCACGCAGACTAATGATACCTTTGTCCTCAATTACTATTTCCTGGACAGTGCTCCAAGCGGTCAAACGCGCGATATTCGCATTGAATATACGGTCTATGGTGCGCTACGCTCGTATGAGGGTGGCGACCAGTTGTATTGGGCCGCCGTCCCCGCCGATCTGCCGTTTCCAGTGGTTGCATCGCGCGTGTTGGTGGTAATGCCGCAGGATACCACTATCGACGTAACGGCCAGCTATCCTGATACGTGGTCTGAGAGCATTGAAGAAAATACCGTGACCTGGCTATCACCAGATCGGATGGATAGCAATGAGGGCGTCGAAGTCCGGGTGCAATACCCGCACGATCCTGCAATGAAGAAATCGTCCTGGCAGGCAGGGTATGATCGTGAGCAGTCGTATAAAGAGAATATTCAGCCGATTGTATCGCTGGTCTTGCTGGCGATCACCGTCTTATTCACTGGTGGGGGAATTTTATTGGTGATCGTCCGGTATATGACGCACGGGCGCGATCCAGAAGCGATCACCGTGCCGGAATACCTCACCACGCCGCCCACTGATGAACCACCGGGCATTGTAGGGCTGCTGCTGGACGAAAAAGCCGATATGAAAGACATCATGGGCACATTGGTTGATCTGGCGCGGCGCGGCTATTTTGTGATCGAGCAGTCCGAATCCGGTGGCATTGTGGGCATGTTCAAAAGCATGGAATTCACGTTTCACCGCACGGAAAAGCCGCTCAATGATCTCAAGCCGTTTGAGAAGCGCCTGATGAGCGGCTTGTTTCCCCTGGATCGCCAGGAAACCAAGCTCTCGCAGCTCAAAGAGAAATTTTACGTCCATATCCCTAAAATCAAGCAGGAAATGTATAAGGAACTGGTCCGGCAAGGGCATTTTACCCGCTCGCCGGAAACTACGCGCCAGATTTGGATTTGGGGCGGCATCGGGGCGATGATCATTGCGTCGGTGTTGTTCTGGCTGCTGCGCGATTTATCGGTGATTTCGCCCTTGATTATTGTGCCACCGATTGGCCTGGGGATTGTCGGGGCGGCGGGCGCGCTGGCTGGGAGTTATATGCCCGCCAAGACCCGAAAGGGCGCGCAAGATGCGGCTCTGTGGAAGGCTTTCCGGCAGTATATGCGCAACGTGGAGAAATATACCGATGTTGAGCAAGCGGCGGCTCAATTCGAGCAGTATATCGGCTATGCGGTGGTCTTTGGCGTCGAAAAAGATTGGATACGCCGCTTGTCACCCGCATTAGAGGCGATGCCCGTCTGGTATTTCCCGACGTATCTCGGCGGCCCCTGGGATGGCGGGTATCACCGGCGGCGGACCTGGGTGGGAACTGGTCGGCGGATGAGCGGCGGTGGCCTGGGCGATCTGACCTTTGATGGGCCGGGCGGACTTAATGACATGAGTCGCTCTTTGAGCGAGGGATTGAACTCATTGAGCGGTGGTCTGACGGATATGCTCAACACTGCCTCGCGCACCATGACCAGCGCGCCTAAAAGTAAGAGTTCGGGGCGTGGTGGTGGTTTCAGTGGCGGTGGTGGTCGAGGTGGTGGGTCCGGCGGTGGTCGGGCAGGATTTGGCTAAACACACAGGAGATGAATATGAACCGGTTATTCGGTATTTTGCTGTTGGTCTTGGGTGTGCTGGTAGGTGTCATTGTCGCGGCCTGGTTGTTCACCAATGAAGACCTGGAAGGCTCCGCGCGGATTCTCGGTTTAGGGATCGCGTTGATTGTCCTGGTCGCCCCCATGATCGGTGGCGGCGTGTATCTGTTAGCGTTTGGCAGCAAAGAATCGAAACAACAGCAGGACGCCGCCAAACAGCGCCAACTGTTGAACATCGTACAGACGCGCGGACAGGTGAAGATCGATGAGTTGGTGATCGAGATGCAGCTGCCGCGTGAACAAGTCCGCGAGATGATCTATTCATTGGTCGGTCTGGGTGTGTTTAGCGGGTATATCAAGTGGGATGAAGGCGTTTTGTATTCGAGCGAAGCCAGCCAACTCCGCGATCTCGAAAAATGCCCCAATTGCGGCGGCGAGATCGAGTTGAGCGGTAAAGGAGTCGCGCAGTGCAAGTTTTGCGGAACGGAATTTTTCTTATCGTAGTGTAAGTGGCTGGTCTATAAAGAGGGCTTTATTGTATGACAACGACAACTCTGATTGCTTATCTCATTGCGATTGCGATTCCGGCCTTCACCGTTTATGTGTTTGTGATGCTCGACGTGTTTGGTACGGGCAAACCCAGCACGATTTTGCTGTGCGTGGGGTGGGGCGCAACCGGCGCATTTTTACTTGCGTATGTGATCAACACCGCGATTCTCGATCAAGGGATTCAGTTTGATACGCTGACGCGCATTGCGGCTCCGATCATTGAGGAAATTCTGAAAGCCCTGATCCTGATTTACCTGATTAACCATCCGCGTTTTCGTTATATTGTGGATGGGGCGGTGTATGGGATTGCCGCCGGGATCGGATTTGCGCTGTCGGAAAATCTGTTCATCTACATCCCCGATGCAGGCGAGGCAGCGCTGGGCGCGGCGATCAGTCGTACATTGTCTACGGCGATGATGCACGCGGCGGCAAGCGGTATGGTCGGCATTTCGTTGGGACGGCTGCGGCGCGCGCAATCCCGGCTCAACTTCTGGCCGATGGCAGGGATTATCCTGGCGATTGCGCTGCATGTGATTTACAACAATGTCGCGCAAGAACTCGAAGGCGGCACGCTGTTACTCGTGGCGATTGGGATCGGGATGGGCAGTGGTATCCTGATCGCGGTGCAGATTGGTCAGGGGTTGGCGGACGAAAAACGCCGCTTTGAAACTGCCCTGACCGAAAAAGTTGGGGTGGCGGAAGCCGAACGACAGGCCGTGCAGCGCCTCGGTAGTGGGTCGATGGAAGAAATTTTCGAAGAGTTGGGTGATTTCTTCGGTGAGGAAAATGTCACCCTCATCCGCCGCCAACTTGTGATTCAGGCGAATATCGGTATTTTGCAGAATAACCTGAACAGTCCCGCGAGTGATCGGCTCCGTGATGCATGGCAGGCAGAAATTGACGAATTGCGGGGAGAGTTTGAGGAGATTCGCAAGAAATTAGGCCGCGCGGTCATGCTCTTTATGAAGAGCGTTTTTCCGAGCACCGATGAAACGATGCAGGAAGCCTTGAACGAGGAGTTGGGCAAATTCGATCCGACATTGGTGCATACGTTTGATATGTTTATGCGCGTGTCTGAACTGGCGGGCGATTTCACACCGGAGCAGCTGGTGGCGATGGCTGAGCGCTTGAATAAGATGGACATCTTCAAAAATGTCTCGTTGGCGAATCTGGAAAATCTCAGCCGCGCCATTCGGATCGAAACCTTTGCTGATGGGCACATGATCTTTGACGAAGGCGACGAAGGCAATGCCATGTATATGGTCGAAAATGGGGAAATTGACATCTACGTCACCGGGCATGAGGCGAAATTACGTACTTTTGAAGCGGGCAGCGTAGTTGGTGAATTTTCTTTGCTCGATGGTGATAAGCGGTCCGCTCGTGCTGTGGCGAGTGGATCAACCAAAGTGCTGTCCCTAGAGCGGCAAGTGTTCAATATGTTTATCCAAAGCCGGCCCGATGTGGTCCTGGCGATGCTACAATATCTGGCGGAGAAAGGGCGCTATACGACCAATTCGGTTGAAACCAGCGTCGAATCGATGAATAAGATCGCGGTGGGTGATTATGCGGCGGTCACTGTTGAACGCGAAGACATGGTAGCCGAACCTGTTGCCACGACAGATGAGGTGTTTATCAGTCTCGATCCTGAGGAAGTATCGGCGGACACGGCGCGCAAGGTTAGCGGCGTATTCAAGATGGCGGCAACCAAATTGCAGCAGCGTGAAACGGAGTTGGCAAAAGCGTCGTAATTTATACCGATGTACAGGGAAAAGGCGAGTACATGTTGGCGTAATTTGCAGGGGCGGACCAGCGTGTCGGCCCAGGGCGGACACATTGGTCCGCCCCTAGCCTAAAATTTACCTGTCCCCGAATTAAGATGATTTGCTCAAGACATAGGGTGCATTGACTTCAAACAAATCATTCACCATCTGCTGAATCTCGGCCAGTGACAACACTGCTGCTGATAGCGGCGAATACGCGACTGCCTGATAGATCAGCCGCCGGTTGCCGGTCAAAATTCCTTCCACCGCCATTTCCTCGATTTGCGAATACAAGTTGGTGAGCGGCGCAACCTGCACTGGCAATGCGCCCACCGCAACAGGCTCTAACCCCTTACGCGAGGCCCAGACAGGCACTTCGACACATGCGCCATTTGGCAAATTCGAAACGAGATTCTTGTTAGGAACATTGCCATTAAACTGAAACGGCGTGCCGCCTTCCATCGCGTGCATGATGTACGCTGCATATTCGTGCCCGCGCGCCAAATCGATTGTTTCCTGCTCAAACCATTGATGAATGTCATCCCGCCAATCCTGCTCGCGGCGTTGGTATTCCTGCAAGATATAGGCATGATGGCCGGGATTCCAGTTAGTCCCATGCGTGCAGTATTTTTCGATCAGATCGGGCCGCTTGCGGAACCACCAGTTGTATTCTGAATTGTGCCCACTGGATTCGGTTACATAGTGATCGAGAGCCAGATACATTTCATTGCGGACCTGTTCCGCGTTGTAGATGGCTTCGTTTTCGGTGATCGCTTTGTGGATTAACGGATAGGCATCCGCGCCCTTCCACCGGTAATCAAGATACCACGCGGTATGATTGATCCCGGCGCAGGTGTAAGTGATTTCGTCCATCGGCGCGCTGATCCACCCGGCGAGCATTTCGGCGGTCCCTTGCACGCTATGGCACAAGCCGGTCACTTGAATATCCGTTTCGTGCTCAATCGCCCGGCACAACATTGCCATCGGATTGGTGTAGTTGAGCATCAGCGCATGGGGGCAATAGCGCTCCATATCGCGCGCAATATCAACCATCACCGGAATTGTGCGCAGCGCCCGGAAAATTCCCGATACTCCGCGCGTATCACCGACATTCATATCGACCCCATAACGCATAGGGATTTCAATGTCATGCCGCCATACTTCGGTATCGCCGACCAAAATGGTGACGATCACGTAATCGGCTCCCTTGAGGGCTGCGGCGCGATCCATCGTCCGGGTGACGGTTGCCGGATAATTGCCAGCGTCAACAATGCGTCGCACCGCCCGATCAGCAAAGTCGAGGCGTTCGGCATCAATATCCATCAGGGCAATTTCTGAGGCCGCTAACGTGGGAAAAGTCAATAAATCACGGACCAGAGTACGTGTAAAACCAAAACTGCCTGCGCCAATAAACGTAATTTTAGGCATGTAAAATTCTCCATTAAAACCGGCTACTAAAAAGATGCTCCGCCCGGCGACCAATACCGGGCAGGGGAGCCATTTGTCCGTTTAGAGCGTTGATGATACCGATCACCCACAGTATGATCCCTACCAGGTAAGCGGTGATAACCAGGGTAAATAACGCCATGCCGAATATTCCCAGGTAAGGCAGCCAGGCCAAAAGCCATGCCATGATCGCCCACCCGACCAGCGAACCGATCAAAAACAACACCAGCCCGATTGACTGGCGAAGGTGGTATATCACCAGTGTATTCGTGCGCTGGAAGGCATACGCATATACCCAGCCGATAACAGGCACATAGGCCACTGCTGCCCCTAAACGCGCCAGTCCGTTCATGCTTTAACCCCCTTCAAGCTCAACTCTTGCGCAAAATGGCAGCTCACGAAATGACCGGGTACGCTTTCTTGTAGTTGCGGTTCCTGCTGGCTGCATTCAGGTTTAGCATAATGGCAACGTGGGTGGAAAATGCAGCCGGACGGTGGCCTGGCCGGGCTGGGCACTTCGCCTTGCAAACGAATACGATCCGGTTTGATGTCCGGGTCGGCGGGGGGAATCGAAGAGAGCAGCGCTTCCGTGTAAGGATGCAGGGGTTGGCTTAATAAGGTTCTGGTTTCGGCCATTTCGACGATCTTGCCGACGTACATCACCGCGATGCGATCTGAAATGTGTTCCACCACCGAGAGATCGTGGGCAATGAAGATCAGGGTTAGCCCCAACCGTTCGCGCAAGTCTTGCAACAAGTTTAAGACCTGGGCTTGAACCGATACATCGAGGGCCGAGACGGGTTCATCGGCAATCACCAGCCGGGGATTGAGCGAAAGCGTGCGGGCCAAGCCAATTCGCTGGCGCTGTCCGCCGGAAAATTCATGCGGATAGCGGCGCATCAATGTTGGATTTAAGCCGACGGCTTCCATCAACTCGGCCACGCGCTTTTCAGCTTTTCTACCGCGCGCTTCCCCGTGAATTTCTAGCGGTTCGCTGATAATATCCTTCACCGTTAAGCGGGGGTTGAGCGAGCTAAACGGGTCCTGGAAAATCATGCGCATTTCACGCCGTAGCGGTTTCATTTTACGCTGGCTGATGTTGGCCAGATTGATTCGCTCGCCGGATATGCGGTGATACCAGATTTCACCGGCAGTCGGGTCATAGAGCCGGAGCAGGGTGCGCCCGGTGGTTGTTTTGCCACAACCGCTCTCGCCAACCAGCCCTAGTACCTCGCCATCACGCAGCGTAAAACTCACCCCATTCACCGCTTGAACATAGCCAACAACTCGCTGGATAAGGCCCTGGCGAATGGGGAAATAGAGCTTGAGGTTTTTAACTTCTAAGATGATGTTGTTGTTGTTTTCATTCATGCCTGATTGTCCATCAGTCTGCCGGTATCTGAAGCGTTTCGTGTTCCATTACAATATCAGGATCATCCCATCCCTTTTGTTGCATCAAGTCATAAAACGCGCGGCGAAATAGAAGTTGCACATCGAGCGTGATAGTTTCGCCAATGGGTGCATCAAATGTGTATTGGGTGATGTCAGTCGCCAGCGCTGCTAACCGTGTGTCCTCGACCAGCGTCACAGGTCGCCAATAGGCTCCGGTAGGTGCTTCACCTGTCCACTCATCCCGCAGGACTTTGGCATAGGTTTTACCGGGCAGCCCGCCATAATCTCCTGAATACGCTGGGTTGATCGGCCCTTCATGCAAGGTTAATCGATTCCCATTCGCATCGTAGGCATTAACCACCAGGATCATCGAACGAATCGGGACATCGGTGGGCACATGATGACCAGCCTGATCGTTCGTGATGCTGACTTTAACGTGAAGCGCACCGTCGGAACGTTCGGTTTCGCTCACCATTGTCACGGTATTTTGGAGCAATGTTTCATCAGCAGCACCGGGCATGGTGTGATCGTGTAGCTGCACATAGTCGCGCGTCAGCCCGCCTTGTTCGGGAAACACAAACCAGTTCTCTTCAACAACTGGCATGTGGCAATCCTGGCACGTCAACCCGGTATCAGGATCACTGTAGGGACTGTCTAACCATTCCCCATAGGAATTGTAAACAACTGTCCCACCTGAAACGGTTCCGGCTCCCACCACACCGCCAAACACGCCGTAATGACAGGGGGCGCAAAATTCACTCTCCGATTGTAGCGGGAGATAGCTGACACGCCGGTTGACATCGAGGACCGTACCATAAAAAACTTCTTCGCCTTCAACCGGACGAGTTAAGGTCAGCGATAAAATGCCTGGCATATCGGGATAAGGCAGGTGCGTTGCTGGATCAAGAATGACTTCGCTGATTTTATGGCAAAAATCGCAGCTAATCCCGTCCGCCGCATCGCCCTTTAATCCCAGTGGGCTAACCGGATCACCGAGATCAATTGGTGAGCGCTCATGCGTCAGGTTAGTATGGCAGCCGGACCACGCACAGTTTTGATTGTTGGGTGTTGTGGCGGCCACTGGCGTATGGCACGCGGCACAATTGCCGGTCCGGTTCGGAAAATCGAGCAGATAACCCGGCCCATAGTCGGGCTGATCCGCACCGGGCGATTTTTCGAGTCCATCCAGGCCCAATTCAGTGGGTTGTCCTTCATTGCCGGTTACATCATTGCCGGTGTACATCGTCAGGAAACGGTGATTCGTGGCCGCGCCAGCATGGAGATCAGCGGTCCATTCATCATACTCGCGGTGACATAACCCGCAGCTAGCCGTACCTTCAATGCCATCAAATGAGAACCAGCCGTAATCATAGTTGTCGGTGGTGGGGAGCGGTTTCAGGGTAATGGTGATCGGCGCATCAGGCGACCAATCCTCGGCGGCGGGGTCCAGGGCGGCCCACCCCACATAATGGCCGGCAGACCAGGCGGTGAGCACAACCGGGGCCGGTCCTGTGATCCCGTTCAGCGTAAATTGGCCGTGATGATCCGTTTCGGTGCGATTGGCAGTGCCTTGTACCTGCACAATAGCATTCGCCACAATCCCATCGGTATTCATGACCACACCGGATACGGTTGAAGGCAGGTCTGTTTGTGTGGCTGGATCGGCAGTTGCTACAGTGTAGCTCAGGGATAACAAGACTGTTCCAACGAGAGCAAGCATAAAGGCCAAGTGGCTCGACTTATGCATAAGATGTTTTCCTTTTACTTAGTGGCATACGGATCGGCAGCATCGCGCAGACCGTCACCCAGGAAGTTGAAGCCCAACACTGCCGTGACGATAAACGCAATCGGAGCCAGAATCCAGGGGTTTTGACCAAGAGTTTGAATGTCTTGCGTGTTGCGCATCATCAGACCCCAACTGATCAAAGGTTCGGTGATCCCAATCCCCAAGAAGCTGAGAAAGGATTCGGCCAGGATCACGTTAGGAATGGTCAGCGTAAGGATCACAATGACGTGACTTAAGGTGTTCGGAAACAGGTGGCGAAAGATAATGCGCACGTCGGATGCGCCCATTTCTTTAGCTGCCAGGATGAAGTCGGTCTCGCGCAGTGAAAGCACTTTGCCGCGCACCTCACGGGCCAGGATCGTCCATGAGAGCAACGCGAAAATGCACGACATGATAATAAAGATCGTGAACGAGTCCGCCGTTTTAGGCACAATCGCGGCCAGCGCCATCCATAACGGCAAGCTGGGAAAAGCCGCCACAAATTCGGTGAAGCGCTGCAAGACGTTATCGACCCAGCCGCCGTAATAACCGGAAGCAATGCCCAGCACTGCCCCCACCAGTACGCTGATGATGGTCCCGAACAGACTCATGCTTAGTGAAATGCGCCCGGCTTCGCACGCCTTGCCAAACAGGTCGCGTCCCAGTTTGTCAGTACCCAGTAAGTAGATGGTTCCGCCTTCTTCGACCCCATACAGATGCCAATCGGAGGGAATGATCCATAAAATCTTATAGTCAGAGCCATGCACAAAAAAATTGATGGTATAACGTTTGCTGGTATCTTCTTTCCAATTTACTTTAAAGGTAGTGGGATCAATGTCGTAAACGTAATTATAAACAAACGGGCGCAGGTGAAATTTGCCGTCTTCGTCAATAAAGTGAATTTTTTGCGGAGGGATGAGCGTATTTTTCAAATCGACACCTGCAACCGGCGTAGGGCTGAAGAATTCCGCAAACAGCGCCAGCATGATAAGTACCAGCACCATGATCGCCCCGATAATTGAAATCGGGCTGCGCCGGAACCGCCGCCAGACGAGTTGAAAATATCCCTCGTGGTGTTCGGTATCGACATCTGAATTGCCCAGGTTGATCACGGCTGCGTCCAAGTTTTCATCAAGCATGGGTGTTTGACTCCTATGTTTATGTGAAGCGGATGCGTGGGTCCAACATGGACAGGAAAATATCGGCCAACAGGTTCCCAATCAGGATCAGCAACCCGTACATCAACAACAGCGATCCCGAAATGTAAATATCCTGGTTGACCAACGATTCGTAGAACAGCGGCCCCATCGTGGGCAACCCTAACACAATCGCGGCTTCCAGTTCACCCTGCATCATGTACGGCAGAACGGTTCCCTGATAGGCGATAATGGTGTGCAGTGCGTTGGGCGTGGCGTGCTTGACGATCACGGTGCGTTCGCTCAAGCCCTTAGAACGCGCTGTTTGTACATATTGCGCGCCCAACACATCGAGTAGATTGCCGCGCATCACGCGCAGGTTGCGGGCGATGCCGCCCAACCCGGCAATTAACACGGCGGGCCAGATGTGCCTCATCATGTCCATAACCCGATCCCATGACCAGGGCGCGACCACATATTCAGGTGAGAAGAACGACGATATGCTCGGCTGGTCCAGCTTAATGACCAGAACATATAAGAGGATGATGGCGATTGAAAAACGTGGCACGGAGGTGAAAACAAACGATATAACCGCCCAAAGATTATCGGCAAAACCATATTTGCGAGTCGCTACGTATATACCCACTCCCACCCCAACAATGGTTGAAATGGCATGAGCCATTGCCGCCACCAGGATCGTTCTGGGCAGACGCTCTTTAATCAACTCGCCGACATCACGGCGATAAGCGAGTGAGTAGCCGAATTTGCCTTCAGTGACTATGTCCTTGATCCAGGTGTAATACTGGACCGTGCCCGGTTGGTCCAGGCCGTATTGTTTGCGCACATTCTCTGCCGCGCGTTCGGCATCTTCCTGTGGTGTGCCAAGCCCCATAAGATATTGCTGGTAGCGCGTGGCAAAGTCTCCCGGTGGCAGCTTGATCACGATGAATGACACCATACTAACTCCGATGAGGAGAAAGAAGGCCGTGATCAACCTGCGAATAACATAATTTAACATAGCGCCTCCAGATAGCCCTGGCTAAAGGGGGTGAAATGGTGCTGGCACGCCCGGCACAGTCACGATGCACCATGAAAGTCATTTCTCCGCCGCGAATACCAGCATAAGCTGGGGTTGGAGGATCGCTCCCCCAACCCTGTTCGTATAGTTAGTGCAAACTACTCGCCGTAAACCGGGATGGTTCCTGGGCGAACCTGTTCTTTTTGCTGGTCGATGGGTGTCCAGAGCGTATCAAGCAAGATGGCATCTTCCACCCACTGATACAGGAACACCGGCGTACCTTCAGCCACATTCTGCACACGCTTCGCCTGACCCAAACCATAGCGCCCGACAAAGACGCCCAAGTTGTAGACGTTTTCGGTGAAGATTTGGTTGTACTGGAACATCAACTCGCGGCGGCCTTCGGCGTCGTAGGTCGAACGATACTCGGTGATGATGTCTACCAATTGCTGTTCGAAGTCCAACAACTCGCGCGGCTCGCTACCTTCACGGTGCCAGACGAAGTTCGCAGCGATAGGAGCCATGTCGGTAACACCCCGGAAGGGGAGGGCGAATGACTGCCCGCCACGAGTAACGGACATATCCCAGGTGCCAGCGTTGTCAACATCGGTATGGGTGGCGCTGTCCATGATCCGCAGGTTGATCTGAATACCAACTTCACCCCACAGGTTGACCAGGGCTTCGGCCACACTCTGCGTTTCGGCGGCATCTTGCG
Organism: Anaerolineae bacterium; assembly: GCA_016929355.1. Classification (GTDB taxonomy): domain Bacteria; phylum Chloroflexota; class Anaerolineae; order Aggregatilineales; family Aggregatilineaceae; genus JAFGJA01. Next base: position 14,390 of record JAFGJA010000022.1, read on the forward strand.
ACGCGAGCAGTTGCAGCACAACCGGTTCGCCCGCCATCGGGCCTTCGGTCCATTCGCGCACGCCGTCGCCATTGGTGTCCATCAAGCCGATTTCGTCCAACAGGATATTGGCCGAATTGACATCGTAGGGGTAGTACACCACCGATTCTTTGTCGAAATCAGGCGCACCGGGGTACAAACCACCTGCCCAGGCTCGCAGGAACGGCCCGCGCATGATCGATTGGGCAATACCTTCGCGGTCAGTGGCGTAGCTCAACGCCTGACGGAAGCGCAGGTCGCGGAACAGTTCGCGCACGGCAACATCACGATCCGTATCTTCGATACCGACGTGCAGCGCATAGTTGAACTGGACGTAGTAACCCAGTGTTTCCGGTCCCCAGGTAACGGCATACGGTGCGTCTTCTTCTTGTGCCTGCACCATTGCTTCCACAAAGGTGCTGGGGTTTTCCAGGTTCATCTGGTCACAGTCACCCGCAATTGTGCATAGGTCACGCCCGATCCCACTGGGGCCTTTGCGGTACTGGATTTCATCAATGTAGGGCAGTTGATTACCGGCAGCATCGACCTTCCAATAGTACGGATTGCGGCGCATGATCATCAGTTCGTCGGTGATGTATTCGGTGATCACCCAGGGACCCATCGTCACGAGCGGCAGGTTATCCGGGGCCAGCGCATCGGCAAAGTCCTTGTAGGACGGTGCGGGATCGGCGGTACTCCACTTGGGGTGCAGCGATTGGAGTTGGTGCGCGGGCATCACATGGAAAATATCTTCCGCCAGCAGATACCACATATCCAGGGGCTTTTCGACGGGGAACGTGAACATGATCGTGTAGTCGTCCACTTTTTCGAGCGAAGCGGCTTCGCCTTCCCAGGTCCAGGCGTCGAGATGGCGTGGTGAGTTCACATTTTCATCCACGACATAGCCTTCCCAGGTGAAGATCACGTCATCGGCGGTGAAGGGTTCGCCATCCGACCAGTAAGCGCCTTCGATCAGGTGTATGGTCAGTTGCTTGCCATCTTCTGACCATTCCCAACTCTTAGCGAGGTTGGGGAATGGCTCAATGTCCTGGTCTGCGCGATACAGTGGGCCAGTCTTGATCAAACCCTGGTAACGGGTGGTGTATGATTCGATACCAAACCACCCCATCGTCGTACCGGCCAGATCGTTGTAACCGGCGGTGGGGCAGGCCGAAAAGCCGCGCCACACATCACCGTAGACCCCAAGACCGTCTTCCATCGATGCTTCAAGATAAACCTGCGGCTCTTTAGGCAGACGTTCTTCAACGGGCGGTAATTCGCCAGCTTCAACCAGCGCATCCAACCAGGGAGCCTGGTGGTATTCCGGCAGCGCCATATAAGTGACTAGCTCACTAATCGGCAGCCGGTTGATTTCGCCCCCACCAATTTCCAGGTCCGGTGGATCAGGATAGGCAACTGGTGGAGTTACGCCGTCTTGGGCTGATGCCAATGGCGTTATAACAAAACTCAGGCAGATCAACAGCAGAATAGTATACCGTCCCCAATGGTTGATTCTCATTGCTAAAGCTCCTCTACAAGCGCTAAGTAAACAGAAACTATTTGGTTAACGAAGGGCGATGTGTAGCGACGATGGTATACGCTAACCAACCCAACACAAGTTCAAAGATGGTACAATAGGCATTCCCTCCCGCTCATAGTTACTTACCTGTTTTCATATAACCAACAGGCCGCCTGATGGTTGGGGTGATACTCCTTAAGCGGCGGCTGTTGTTCATGACAGATACTCATGACACGCGGACAGCGCGGGGCAAAGGCACAACCGGGTATTTCTTCCGTCGGCAGGGGAACCATACCTGTGATCGGGACTAAATCTTTTTCTTTGCGTCCCAACACCGGCACAGAATTCAGCAACCCAACGGTATACGGATGCAGTGGGTGATGGAATAACTCGCGCGTATCGGCGAATTCCACAACTTTGCCCAGGTACATCACCGCGATCTGGGCGGCCATCTGCGACACCACCCCCAGATTGTGAGTGATCAGCATAATGGAGGCTGCAAAATCTTCTTGCAACTCCATCATCAAATCTAGAATCTGTGCCTGGACCGTGACATCCAGCGCGGTTGTTGGTTCATCAGCGAATAAGATTGAGGGATTGCAGGATAGCGCCAGGGCAATCATGACGCGCTGGCGCATCCCTCCACTCAACTGGTGGGGGTATTCATGTAAGCGCTGTTTGGGCGCACCGATCTGGACCTTGACCAGCATTTCCAACGCGCGCTCCATCGCTTCTTTGCGGCTTACTTTCTGGTGCAGCCGCACCGCTTCCGCGATCTGGTGGCCGATCTTGAACAACGGATTAAGCGACATCATCGGTTCCTGGAACACAATCGCCATTTCACCGCCGCGTATGGCGCGCATCGTCATGCCGCGTGGGTTGAGTTTGGTGAGATCAACCTGACTGCCATCGTTCCGGTGCAGGATAACTTCCCCGTCAACAATTTTCCCCGGCGGGGATGGAATTAACTGCATCACCGACATGGCCGTTATGCTTTTACCACAACCGCTTTCACCCACAACGCCGAGCGTAGTTTTGCGCGGCAATGTCAGATTCACGCCATCAACTGCGCGCACGGTGGCATTCTCTAGAAAGAAATACGTCTTGAGATTTTTGATTTCTAAGATGGGGGCCGGGGTATTGGTTGACGTTTCGGGCACGATTATGCTCCCTGGGCTGCTTTTTCTGCGGCGAGTTCCTCTGGGGTGCGAATACGTAACCGGGCTGCACCTTTGGTCTGGACCAGTTTCACGCGCGTGCCATTGGCTTGGTGGGCTGCCAGCCGTGCTTGGGCCGCTTCGATTTCTTCCGGCGCATAGTTGGGCAACCACTGGGCCTGGACCACCAGCATTTCATCGGTCATCTGCCAGACTTCTTCAGGATTACAAACCGCGCCGACTAACGGATCGTGCAGCATCGCTTGCTTGAGCATCATCACATCACCATGCACGGCGGCTTCCATACCAAGCTGCTGGACATGCACACTGGCGGACACCGTTGGTGTACATGCCATCGGCAAATCACCTACAACCGGCATATTGATGCCATTGGTGTCAACATAACCGGGAATTTCGATCACACATCCGTCGGGTAAATTGGTAATATGTCCCTGGTTAATGACGTTAAAATGCCCGCGATAGACGCGCCCGGTTTCCAGTCCCTCAATAATGTATGAGCCGTGTTCCCGGCTGCGTGCAGCCGGTTCGATGACGGGCGGTTCTTCCTTCAGCCAATTGGGGAAATCGGTTTCGAACCAGTTACGGTTTTCCGTGCAAACGCGCAAATAGCCACCGGTTTCACCGTTAATCCAGGATGACAGGTCGATCCACTGCGGAATCTCGTCAACGCGCTTGCGATACCAGGGCAAATACTCGCTGAGGTGGCCGTTCGATTCGGTGCTGTAGTAGCCCAATCGCCGGATAATGTCGATGCGGACTTTTTCTTCCTGCGAATAGACCGGGTGATTTTCGAATAATTCCAGCATCTTAGGGATCATATCCATGCCGCGCCATTGCACCTGGATGTACCAGGTTTGGTGATTGATTCCGGCGCAGATGATGTCAACATCCTTATACGTGACCTGTTCATCTTCGCCGATCAAACCCTCGCGTTTGGCCCAGACATCAATGCAATCCGCGACCTGCTGGTGTCCATGCTGCACGCCGTGACACAACCCGATAGTTTTCACCCCGCCGTACTTGTTACAGGCCCAGGTGTTCATCGCCATCGGATTCGAGTAGTTCAAAAACAGCGCGCCGGGTTTGGCAACTTCGCGGATGTCTTGACAGATGTTGAGCAGCACCGGGATCGTGCGCTGCGCGTACATAATCCCGCCAGCACAGATCGTATCACCGACGCATTGATCCACGCCGTACTTGAGCGGTATTTCTACGTCAAGTTGGAATGCTTCCAGCCCGCCCTGGCGGATCATGCAGATCACGTAATCGGCATCCTGAATCGCCTCACGCTGACTTGTGGTGGATTCAATCCGGGCCGGGCGTTGGTTCGCGTCAATATCGCGCTGGCACAACTCAGTGACCATCTTGAGGTTTGTTTCTGAAATATCCATAAAGGAGAAGACCGTATCGGATAATTCAGGCACGGCCAATAAATCATGCATCAAACGGCGGGTAAAACCTATCGAGCCAGCGCCAATCATGGCGATTTTAATTGCCATTAAGTTATCTCCTAAGAAATATGTGAGAACAGATACGCGCGAACAACCTCAACCTCGATGCTCATTTTGGTGAGGGTTGTGTGAAGTGTGGGTATGATGTGCAAAAGGGTAGCGCTTGCGCCAAAACGATGAATTATCATAATTGGGTAATCTGATCGCAAAAACACTATACATGGAAATGATCTAACATTTTGTTATGTTCATTAAATCAATTTTTGAATGGATTGTCAAGTAATCTACAGCACAAATGGATATTTCCTCCCCTTTTTTCTCTCAGGCTTATTTGTTGACATTCTGATAATGTTTGTTTTACAATTAAACGAACATTTTATAAAAACTGGAATGCCTCATGAATAAAAAACAATTGCGTCAAAAAGCCATTATTGATCTGATGCAGTCTTTAACTGGCGAGCAGTTACTCAAAACAACGGAGATTGCCGAACAACTAGACGTCTCGGAAATGACGATTCGGCGCGATCTGCAAGAATTAGAGGCCGCAGGTCAAATTGAACGGCAGCATGGCGGCGTAATCATCCCTCAACCGGATGCGCCTTTACCTACGTTATACCGGGTGGGTATCTTGCTGGTGTCGCGCGATATGAAATTTTCCGACCCGTTTTTTAATGAAGTCATTGAGGGGTTGGATTGCAAACTACACGACTTGCGCTGCCATATCCAATATATCCGAACGTCAGCCGATGTTGAAACCATTGAGCAATCGCGGTTGTTGCTGACAACGGATCCGGTTGATGGCATCATTACAATTGGTGTGAAACGCTCGGCCAGTATCACATATCTACAGCAAAACGCTCCCAAACTCGTGACAATTATCGATTCGTTGGGGGAGAAACATGACACTATCTTGTTCGATGGAGCTGGTGGCATACAGAAAATCGTCGATCATTTGTATCGCCTGGGTAAACGACGATTGGGATTCGTCACCGGGTATTACGATGACCGCGAGCAGGGTTTCATCGATGCCATTGCCCGGTTGGAGCTAGATGACGATCCGGCGCTGCGGGTAACTATCACCTACGATCAGCCGAAAGGATGGTCTCCGGTGGTAGGTGAGGAAGCGGCAGAAAAGTTACTGAACCTATCCCATCCACCAGAGGCGATTGTCTGTGCATCGGACCGGCTGGCGATAGGCGTAATGCAGAGGTTGCACCAATATGGTCTCCGTGTACCAGATGATATTGCCGTGACGGGGGTGGACAATATTTCTGATGCCGCTTATACCATCCCGCCATTAACGACTGTACATGTCCACAAGAAGTTGATTGGAGCATTGGCTGCAGAGCGGTTGGTCCGTCAGATGGAAAATCCCGATGAAGTGCCGCTTCAGATATGTGCCCCAACGCATCTGGTCATTCGTGAGTCGTGTGGCAGCCAACTCAATCGTGGTGGGCAAGCTGGCACTACATGACAGGATAAATACCTGTGGGGGGCAGATAACTCATCCGACTCGGTTTTTCCCCTTACGCAGCCCATTGGTAGTCATGATGCAGACCATTCAGAATCGGCACACCGATGACCTTGCGACGCGCGTGTTCAGGCAAGCCCACGTCATATGATGGGATGGGGATCTGTTCATCGATGCCCTGATGCGGACGTGCGCGATTGAAGAACGCGCAATACTCACGGATGACGCATCGCACATGCTTTTCACTCAAAATCAGAATATGATCCAAACATTCACGGCGCACACTGCCAATAAAGCGCGCGCCGCCAAACGCTGGTTTGCACGCCTGGAACAGGCCAAGATCACGCCGATCTATTGAGACACAGGTTTTTGATGCTGATCCCGTAGCAAAAGTGATCGTCACTGAAGGTTCCGATGGCGTGTATGAGCTAATGTACCAAACGCTGATCATTGCCACTGGCGCGCACGAACGCTTTTTGCCTTTTCCGGGTTGGCCGCTACCGGGTGTGGTAGGCGCAGGCGGCTTACAAGTGCTGGTCAAGAGAGGCTTATCAGTTGCCTGGATCGCGGGATTGGTCAACGCATTGCCGCGCGAGTCGGTTGCGTTGTGTGAGTGGTCGATAGCCGGGGATACCGACCGGGCTTTTGAGCTGTATCGCTGGTTTCTTCCCTTGCTGCGCCTGGACACAGAGGTTAAGTTGGTCCAACTCATTAAATTAGTGCTGGATTGTCAAATAACGGACGAAAGGTTCATCCGAGAGTTTGGTGCAATGAGGGAAAAGATAGACCATAGACGCCATGTGATGGAGACAACAATCAGCGGTGTGTCGATCC
>JAFGJA010000200.1 GCA_016929355.1 Anaerolineae bacterium
CCGGAAATCATCCTCATGGACGAACCGTGTTCCGCGCTGGACCCCATCGCCACGCTGCGCATTGAAGACCTGATGCGCGAATTGCAGCAAGCCTATACCATCGTCATCGTGACGCACAATATGCAACAGGCCGCGCGTGTGTCGGACTATTGCGCGTTTATGCTCTCCGGTGATGATCGCGCGGGCGAACTGATCGAGTATGATCGCACCGAGAAAATCTTCACGCGCCCCGGCGATTCCCGCACCGAGGATTACATCAACGGGCGGTTTGGTTAGAATCGGCCTCACCCCCTAAATCCCCCTCTCCGGCTTAGCGCTGATAGGGCGACCCACCGGGATCGCCCCTACAATGTCCCTGTAAACAAACCCGACTCGGTAAAACTGTCCTCCCCCTCTCCGTGTTTGGAGAGGGGGCTGGGGGGTGAGGTAAAGTCGGTTTGTGCGCTATAATGGAACCATTATATTTCGCTCACTAACCGGACAACGCTATGAAACTCTCCTCGCTGGCCCACAAACTACACGGCGCATTTGCCGAACCCGGCTGTCCCGTCTGCCGCCTGACCGCCGATAGTGTGCATCATTACCTCGGCAGCCTGATCTACGAATACGTGAACAAAGTCCCCACCCATATGGCGATCCGGGCGGCGCGCGGTTTCTGCACCAATCATGCGTGGCACGCGCTCGAACAGATCACGCCGAGTCATCTCGGCATTGCGATTCTGTATGAGGGCTTAGTCCGTAACATGCTCAAGGATATGGGCGAGATCACGCCGAATAGCGGGCGGCGACAGGTCAATCAGGCGGCAAAAGCGCTCAAGTCCCAGGCGGAATGTCCGGCCTGTACGCATCGCGCCACCGTTGAGGATCAACTACTGCGCAACCTGCTGGAGCACATCGATCAGCCCGAATTTGCTGAGGCTTACGAGCAATCGGCGGGGGTATGTCTGCATCACCTGCGCATGGGGCTTGATCAATCCGGTTACAACGCGGAAAAAGCGCAATTGGTCGCCCTTCAGCAAACGATCTGGGGCAAACTCCAGCACCATCTGGCCGAATATATCCGCTTGAGTGATGAGCGTTACGCCGAGGAAGATATGGGCGAACCGGGTACGAGTCCGCGCCGCGCGATTGAGCAAATGGCGGGGAAGAAGAATTTGTGGTGAGCCGTTGTGCGTGATGAGTTCGGAGTTATGAGGCGACATAGCGCTCTTTCTCTCCAAACTCAAAACTCATGACTCACCATCTACCTTACACCATCCTGAACCGCCAACCCCGACGCTGATCCAGCCGCAGTCCGGCCCGCAGCGCGATAAATTTGGCGTTATCCACTTCGGTGGGCGTGACGGAGCGATTCAACGGGGCTATATCCCGTTCGCGGACGCGCCACGCCGGGTGATACTGCCCCATCACGTTAATGTACGTCTGCGGGGAAATCTCCTCCGCCAGAAAACGCACAATCGCGGCGGTCCCCGCGATATTTTCTGGCAGTACCAGATGCCGCACCAGCAAGCCGCGCAGCGCAATCCCGTTGCCATCCAACTGCAAATCGCCCACCTGACGGTGCATCTCGCGCACCGCCGCCTGATTATGCGCCGGGTAATCGCGCACCTTTGAATAGGCTTGGCCGAAATCGGGATCGGCGTATTTCATATCGGGCATGTAAATGTCGATGATGCCATCCAGCAGACGCAAACCCGCCAGCGAATCATACCCCCCGGTATTGTAGACCAGGGGAATAGTCAGGCCCGCTTTGGCCGCGCGATAGACGGCGGCGACGATCTGCGGGATCACATGGCTGGGCGAGACAAAGTTGATGTTGTGGCAACCGAGCGCCTGCAATTGCAGCATCAACCCGGCGATCTGTTCCACGCTGACCGGCTCGCCTTCCCCCTCCTGGCTGATCTCATAGTTCTGGCAGAATTGGCAGCGCAGATTGCACAGCGCAAAAAAGATCGTGCCGGAGCCGCGAAAGCCGCGCAACGGGTCTTCCTCGCCATGATGCGGAAACGCGCTGCTGACGATGGCCTCCGTGCCCGTTTTGCAGAAGCCGACTTGCTTCGTGCGATCCACATGGCACGCCCACGCGCAGAGATCGCAGTCTTTGAGCGCGGCTTGCGCCTGTTTGACGCGATCCGGGAAGCCACCGCTTGCTAATAAGGTCCGGTAGGCGGGTACAAAGTCAATCATGGGCAGCGCCCTTTCCACTGTGCTTAGAAGCATTGTAGCACAGGTTGGGACACTGCCGCGCTCAATTCACAGCATAAAACTAAAACCTACACCGGCCAATCCCCCGCACCCCAACCGATACCGAGCGCGCCCGGCCCAACATGCACGCCCAGGACTGCCGCCGTAGGCATCAGGTCGATGTACACGCAATCAAACGTTTCCTTAAGCTGGCCGATCAACTGCTGCGCCAGCGAGGGATCATCGCCATACACAACAATCGCACGGAGTTTGTTACCCGCGCCCACCTCACTGACGATCTGCTTGACGAACGACTCGCCCGCCTTCGCCAGACTGCGCGCCCGCCCTGCCGAAATATACGTCCCGGCCTTATCGCCCGTTTTCGCCACCGTCACCAGCGGCTTGATCCGCAGCGCTTGCCCCACCTGATACGTCACCGAGCCAATCCGCCCGCCGCGATAGAGATATGAAAGGTCTTCGACGCTGAACAACATCCCGCCGTGTTCGTGATCGCGTTTCAGCAAGGGGATAATGCGCGCCGCCGTATACCCGGCCTGCGCCGCCCGCGCCGCCGTGAGCACCTGAATTCCCAACGCGCCGGTGAGCGTCCCGGTATCGTGGACCGTAATGTCCAGATCAGGCAGTTCCTGCGCGGCGGCCCGCGCCACGTTGACTGTCCCGCTCAAGCCCTCACTGAGATGAACAGACAGAATCGGTGATCCGTCCGCGCCGACCTTGCGGTACACTTCCATAAATTCGGCGACAGTGGGCTGCGACGTTGAGGGATGAACATCACCTTTGCCCAACCGGGCGTAAAATTCTTCCGGGGTCATATTGACGCCGCTCTCGTAGACTTCATCGCCAAATATAATACGAAGCGGCAAAAAATGTATCGGGTATTTTTCGAGCATCGCCGGTGGAATATCACACGCGGCATCGGTCACAATAACCGGGGGACGATTGTCAGTAGTTGAAGACACAGCAGGCTCCTTAAACGTGAATACAAAAAGGCCCATTCAGCCGTAATGTCAAGGTTAACGTGCGATTATAGCATATTTTGTCGAACGATTAGCCATTATGCGCGTTAGTCGCTGCCATGCTGTTCGAGCATTTCGGTTTCATTCGCCACCAGCGTAATCCGCTCCGTCAACCCGACCATACTAAACAATTTGCGATAGTGCGAAGACAACCCATAGGTATAGACCGTGCGCCCCGCCTGCACCGCATCCTCCACCAGACTGATCACCAGCCCGATCCCGGCGCTGTTTAGATAATCGCTCGCTTCAAAATTCAAACCGATAACGTCTACTTTCGCGCGCGCCAGTTCATTGTAGGCGTTGTACGCAGTTTCGCGCGTCTGCGCCGTGACATCACGCGGAAAGTCCATAAAGCCTATTTTTCCCTGCATACGATGATCGACTTCTTTGCTCATCCGTCCCTCAATTCTCTGATGACGGTTTAGGTTCGTCATCGGTCTTGGTCGCCATCACTGCGCTCGATTTTTGTTCCTGCGGCGCAATGGCACTTGGCTTTTTCTCAACAGCTTGCACGGCACTCGGTTTTTTCTCAGCCGGTTGAATCGCGCTTGGTTTCGGATCAACCGGCGTGATCGACTTTGGTTCTTGCTGTGGTTGTTCGGTAGGCGTGATATGGATAATCATCCGCACCTCGTTCCCCCCATCGGGCAGGCGCTTAATCGCCATCTCATCAACCAGATTTTTGATGAAAAACATCCCCCACCCGCGCATTGATCCACTGGTTCCCGGCGCGGGCAGCGTTTCGGGGATAACCTGCACCCCCACATCAGCAACCCGTACTTCGAGTTTATCCGCCGTAATCAACATCGCCACCGTGACATTAATCCCGCTTGTCAGGTTATTCCCATGCTCAATCGCATTCATGCAGGCTTCCGCGACGGCGGTTTTTAAATCTTCGATCCGGTCAGCCGGCAGGTCGATCTGCTCGGCTAACGCGGCGACGGCCCCGCGCGCGATCTTCTCATAGCCCAGGATGCTCGGCAAATAGAGTTCCGTTTTAATGACGTTTTCCTCGGATTGGATTGGTTCTACGTTGTTAGTCGCCATAGATTATCCTTCGCACGCACCGGGTTGCGGTGCATCGTCGGGCACATCGGGCCGTTCACCGGGCGACAGGGAATCGGGCCGAGTCGCATCCTCGCCTATCCCCGTATCCAGTGTTCCAGCCGCCAATGCCCGCCAGACGGCTTCCAGCATCTGCGCACCTTCCTCTGGTATGCTGGCCTCCGCCTCATGGAAAGGTGCATAACCCACCCCGCAGCTTGCTGTATCTAATAAAAATATACCACTCCGGCGATTGCCTGTCACGATGGATGCCACCGCCTGATACACGCCGCTATCCACGCGCTTGATCGCGCTGGTCAGGATGCGTTCTGAGCCTTCCTGCTCACCTGCGCGGAAATTCGTCCGCCATTCATCCTGATCCACTCCGATCACCCAGACGCCTTCCCGCGCCGCATACTGAATCCCCGCATAGCCGGTAAACCCTGCCGCGCCGAAAATGACATCGGCCCCTTGTTCCATAAATTCCTGAGCCGTTGCTGTGCCTTTTTCCTGATCATCAAACACCCCCGTGTATTCGATCAAGACTTCGGCGTCAGGGTTAACGTAGTTCACGCCGTTACGAAACCCCTCCGCCAGCCGCACGACGGGCGGAATCTCCATACCACCGATCACTGCCACCGTGTTTGATTCGGTCATCAAGCCCGCCAGCGTCCCGACCATAAAGGCCGCTTCATCCTCGGCGAACTGCAACCCGATCAGATTTTCGGGAATGTCTTCTTTATCGGAATAGCCTTGATCAACCCCAATAAACACCACGTCCGGGTGTGCCACTGCGTATTGATAGGTGATTTCCTCCATATTGAAGCCCACCGTAATCAAAATATTGCGGCCTTCCGCGATGTGTTTATCAAGCTGAATCTCGTAATCATTCTCATCGATGGACTGCGAATAGGCATAATCCAGCTTAAATTCCTCAACCGCCCGTGTCGCACCCAGATGCGCGCTTTCGCTAAAACCGCCATCCGAAATCGTGCCGCCCACATTGGTGATCAAACCGAGTCGCCAATCGGGATTAACGGTGGTTTCCGGCGTGGCCTCGTCTTTTTTATCATCATCGCCACAAGCGGCCAGCACGAGCATAAGCGCCAGCAGCATGAACCCTAAAAATTGTAATTGTTTCCTTGACATAATTTTTTATTCTCCTGGTTGATCAGGCAATAACTTATGGAGAAAACAATACAAATGCGCCCAATGTAGGGGCGAACGCGAACCTTGCGGCTTGTCATGTGTTCGCCCTGGGCCGACACGTTGGTCGGCCCCTACGTGATCAGGCGGAATCTATTTGTTTTCTCCATTAATTTTTGATGTTGTTTCGGCATCAACCGCGTCAACCCATTCGCCCTCAGTGTTGTCGGTTTTCGCCGCCGCTTCCGATTTAGTGGTGGCGGGTGTTGTTACCAGCGAACGAATCACCAAAATGGTGAGATCGTCCTGGGCTTCTTCCGTCCCCAGATGCTCGCGCACTGCCGCCAATACCCGATCCACCACGCCCTGCGCGCTGATGTCCGATGGCAGCGCATTAAGTAGGGCTTCGGCACGCTCAAAACCGTAGAGTTCGCCCGCCGTATTCTGCGCTTCCACGATGCCATCCGACATGAACAAGGCCACTGATCCCGGCGC
>JAFGJA010000201.1 GCA_016929355.1 Anaerolineae bacterium
CCGGGCAGCGTGTTCGTTTCGAGGAACAGTGTCAGATCATCGCGCGTATGCAAGGGTTGATCGTTGATCGCGGTCAGAATATCCCCGCCGGTATAGACCGTACTCCATCCCTGCCGCCGCGTTTCCGCCGCGATCAAACCTGCTTGCCCGGCGGGACCGTTCGCATCAAGCGCCGTGATCAGCAAGCCCTGCTGCGGCATATTGTCGCCGGGCCGGACCTCGTATCCCAGTTCGCGCACTTCGATCCGCAGCGAGGGATGGGGGTACGAGCCGAATGCCAGCAGGTCGGGCACGATGCGCTGCGCCACGCTGATCGGCACGGCAAAGCCAATGCCCACCGATCCGCCGCTCACGGACTGGATCGCGGTGTTGACGCCGATCACCTGGCCGCGCGTATTGAGCAAGGGGCCGCCCGAATTGCCGGGATTGATCGCCGCGTCCGTCTGGATCGCGTTGCCGATGACTGATCCGCTTTCCGATTCGATGATGCGATCTAAGGCGCTGATAATGCCGGTGGTCAGTGTGCGATCCAGCCCGAAGGGATTGCCGATGGCTAACACGCGCTGTCCGACGCGGAGCGGCGTACCAGTGGCGAGGGGCAGGGGCGTTAAATCGGCGATCTCGGCGGCGTCCACCTGGATCACGGCGAGATCATAATAGGCATCGGTTCCGGTGACTTGGGCGGGCAGGGTGCGGCCATCGGCTAATACGATCTCGATTTCTTCGGCCCCGGCGATGACGTGATTATTGGTCAGGATATGGCCCTCGGTATCGAACACAAACCCGGACCCGGTCCCTTCTTGCGGGACGACGCCGCGCCAGAAATCATACACTTCGCTGCGGCTGGTGATATGGACCACCGATGGCCCGGCTTGCTCGTAGATTTGCGCGGTGACGGTTTCCTCGGCATCAAGGAGGGCGAGCGCATCAATGGGGGGCGGGTCGCCGCGTTGCTCATCCGGGCGGGCGTCAGCCGGTGGTGTGGGCGACGCGGGGTGGGCGTTTTGGAGGACGGGCACAGCGACAGGTTCCGCGTCCGCGCCATCATCCGCATACGACAGGATCACCCCGATCACAAACCCCGCGATCAAACCGATCCCGATTGCCATGAGGCCGGTCCAGGCCAGTATCCGTTTCATAAATTAACTCTCCTGCTGATTGTGTTTGTGTAGGGGAGCACCAATGTGTGCTCCCGGTCACGCGGTGCGCGCTACGCTGTACCGGGCGGACCAACGTGTCCGCCCCTACAGAAAATTATGATAAAAGTGAAATCCCCCTATGATTGCCGTTCATAACGCCAGCAAATACGCAATCAAATCCGCGATCTCTTGCCGCGAGAGTTTCTCGTCATAATCGCTGGGCATCACGTTCGAGAAGCCTTGCACAAGATGTTTGGACGGGCGCAGGATACTATTAAACGTATAGTCTGCTGCGCTCTGATTCTTGACGCGCGATCCGGCAGTTGCGCCATAGCCCGCCAGCGATGGCCCTGGTCCCCGGCCCTCGTCCAGCGCATGACACGACGCGCACCGCGCCGTAAACACTGTTGCGCCACGCGCCGCATCGCCCGTTGGCAGGTCCTTGTAGCTATAACCAAGCGGATCGTCGGAGCACGCGCTTAACAACGCTGCCGCGATCAGCAGTACGACGAATACAATAGCCCACGTTCGCATAGCATGGTTCCCTTCTGTGTGTCGCTGATTGTAGTATCATTCTACGCAACTCGATCCCCAAGCGGCAACAAGTCCGATCATTGTTTTGGCTGAGTACGAAAATTGTTAGAGAGTCATATAGGTTCGGTACAAGATCGTGATTCCCAGGTTGTGCTTTTATCGAAATTCACTATCATGGTAATTAGTTCTTTATGTAATACTAACTCAGGGAGCTTTCACTATGCGTTTGCGATTGATTATTATTGCGTTGTTGGCGGTGGCTTTGCTCGCCCCGACGCTCGTTCATGACTCCCGTCCGGTGCAGGCGCAAACCGGTCAGCAGACCCACGTCGTCCAGGCAGGCGAAAACCTGTACCGGATCGCGCTGCGCTATGGGTTGTCCTGGCCGGTGCTGGCGCAGGCGAACGGAATCACTAACCCCAATTTGATCTATGTGGGGCAGGTCTTGATTATCCCCGGCACAAGCGGCGGGGTGGTCGTGACGCCGGTTGTACCGACTTCTGTCCCGCCCGCAACCGGGCAGACATCCTATACCGTGCGGGCGGGTGATACGCTGACGCGCATCGCGTTGCAGTTTGGCACAACGGTGAACGCGCTTGTGCAGGCCAACGGTATCGTGAACCCGAATCTGATCTATGTGGGGCAGGTGTTGATTATCCCCGGTACAAGTGGTGGGGTGGTGGTGACGCCCGTGCCGACGACTGTGCCGGGCCAACCGACGCAGCCCCCGGTCCAACCGACGCAGCCGCCCGTTCAGCCCACCGCGCCGCCTTATTCCGGCGGATCGTTTGAATTGGGCGGGCATGTGCAGGACTTCGCCTATCCCGATTATATGCGGCAGGCGGGTATGTCCTGGGTCAAGCGGCAGGTGCGCTACAGCCTGGGCGACGATCCGAGCGCTATCGCCAGTTGGATCACTCAGGCGCATAGTCAGGGCTTCCGTATTTTGCTCGGCGTTGTAGGGAATTCGGCGCAGTTAGGTTCGGGTGGCGATGGGTATATGGACCAATACGCGACCTATGTCGGTGGTTTGGCCGCGCTTGGCCCGGATGCCATCGAAGTGTGGAATGAGATGAATCTGGACCGCGAATGGCCGCAGGGCCAGATCAATCCGACGATGTATGTGCGCCTGTTGTCGAAATCGTACACCGCGATCAAGAACCGGAATGCGAGCGTGATGGTTATCAGTGGTGCGCCATCGCCTACCGGGGCTGAGGGCGCGTTTGGGTTGGATCGTGTCTGGAACGATGATCGTTATATCGCGGGTATGGCGGCGGCTGGCGCGGCGAATTACGCCGACTGCATCGGCCTGCACTACAACGAAGGCATTGTGTCACCCGATCAGACCAGCAACGATCCGCGCGGCGATAGCTACTACACCCGCTTCTATTGGGGCATGGTGAATACCTATTGGAACGCTTTTGGCGGCTCGCGCCCGTTATGCTTCACCGAACTGGGGTATCTCTCCGGCGAGGGGTATGGTAGTGTTCCGGCGGGCTTCTCCTGGGCCGCGAATACGACTGTCGCGCAGCAGGCGGCGTGGTTAGGTCGTGCGGCGGCGCTCTCGCGCAGCAGTGGCAAAGTGCGCCTGATGATCGTCTGGAATGTGGACTTCACCGCTTATGGCGACGATCCGCAGGCTGGTTACGCGATTGTGCGCCCCGGCGGTAGTTGTCCGGCGTGCGGCCCGTTGGGCAGCGCGATGCAGTAGCGCAGGAGCCTATCGGCACAGAGATTTTGTCGTAAGCGTGCCATCCCGTCGTTGTGCGGGATGACGAAAAAGACCTCGAAGTAGACTCGCCCGGCAGCAGTCGAAAAGAGGTCTTTCTCATGCGTAGGATGTTGCTCTATCTTCGCTGCCAAGCTCACCCTACCCACGCCGCCCATTTTCCTCTAGAATGGATCGTTCGCACCCACGCTCGGAGTCCGGGCCATGCTCGATCCGCTACGGGGGGCACGCGCGCCCAACGAGCCACTGCCGGACTGAATCAAACCCACACGGCACATAATCGCTTTTGCTTGCCAACGAAAGGAGCATCACTCGCCATGATTGTGGGAATGGATTTCGGGACCACAAATTCAGGCATGTCAGTCTATGACGGGCAGCGACTCCAGTTGATTCCCCTGGATCATGCCAACAGGAATCCGCATGTGGCGCGGACCGCGCTCTACATCACCAACCGGCGGCGCGTGTATATGGGCCGTGCGGCAGTCGAGAAATATTACGAGCAAAATATCAATCGCAAGGTCAAGTATCAGCGCGTGTGGGTCGGCGAAATCACGCTCGAATACGCCGAATTACCGACCTGGGTCCGCGATGTGAGCATCGAAAAAGATGTGCTTTCGCCGGGGCGCTTATTCCTCTCGTTCAAAACCGGGCTGCGCTCGCCCACCTATCTCGGTACAGTGGTCGGATCGCAATTTTACCTGCTGGAAGACATTGTTGCGCTGTACCTGTATATCGCCCGCTTGCGCGCCGAAGAAACGCTGCAAACCGATCTGCGACGGATCGTGCTGGGGCGTCCGGTGCATTTTTCGCTCGATCCCGAACAGGACCGCCTCGCCGCGCAGCGCCTCGTCCACGCGGCATTTCTGGCGGGCTATGACGAGGTGTATTTGCAGCCGGAACCCATCGCCGCCGCGCATTTTTACGAAACGACCATTGATCGCCCCGAAAACGTGCTGATCTTCGACTTTGGCGGCGGGACGCTCGATATTACGATTGCCCGCCTGGGCGATCCCACCGCACGCGCGATCCTGGCGACGGGCGGCATCCCGATTGCGGGTGACGTGTTCGATCAGAAATTGGTCCGCGCGAATCTGCCGCGTCACTTTGGCGAGGGCAGCCATTATCGCAGCGACACCGGGACCACGCTCCCTGTCCCGGCGGCATTCTTCGAAGCGTTCGCGGACTGGCAAGAACTGCTCGAACTCAACAAGCCGGATTTCCTGCGCATGATCGAGCAGATGGCGGAATCGGCGCAAAAGCGGCGGCAAATTCTCATGCTGCGCGATCTGATCACCAGCAGCTACAGCTTAAAAATGTTCGATGCGGTAGAAGCGACCAAGCGCGAACTCTCCGGCAAGATCATTTCCATGATCAATCTCGACGGTCCCGGTTTTCGCGTGCAGCAGCCGGTCACGCGCCATGAATTCGAACTGCTGATTGAGGACGATGTGCAGGTCATC
>JAFGJA010000202.1 GCA_016929355.1 Anaerolineae bacterium
CCGTGCGTTCTATAGCCTGATTTATCAGAGTTTTAGTCGTCCGCCGGTTCTTCGGCCTGCTGTTGGCCCCAGATTAAATGGCCGCGTATTTGTAAATCGACATTACGCATCTTTTGCGCCAAATCTTCCGCTAAATTCCGCATCAAGCGATAGCCCAATTGGGGATAGGTATCACAGAGCAGCATGAGTTTTTCGCGCGGAATGACCAGCAATTGGGTGTTGTTCGCAGCGCTGCGGGCGGCGGCGGAGCGGATGCCTTGATCGACCAGCGCTACTTCGCCGAAGGATTGACCGCGCCGTAAGATGGCAATGGTTTGCAGCCCCCCCCCGCCGCCGCCTTTCACAAAAGCAGGATCAACCTGAATATGTACTTCACCCTCCGCAATGACGTACAATTCATCACCAGTGGTGTGTTCAGCAAAAATCAAGTCGCCCTGTTGGTATGTTTTTTCCTCACAGATTGAGGCCACTAATTCCAATTGTGTTTTCTTCAATTCCATGAAAATATCAACGCGACTCAGCACACTTACATTCGTCATGGGTTTTTGACTCCTAACGCGCACCTATTGGCGCGATTGTAGCATGGGCATGTACACTACACAAACATTATTTTGCTGATTATTCTGATCAGGAGTTAGCGGATCATGCCTCATCTCCGGCAAACACTCGGACAGCGCGGCGAGGATTTTGTCGCGGCTGAACTGCGCCGCACGGGATATACGATCCTGGCGCGGAATTGGCGGCATGGTAAACATGGCGAACTGGATATTGTGGCGCGTTATGGGCAGGGCGGGGTGATTGTTTTTGTCGAAGTGCGTACCCGGCGGGGACCGGTTGACGTGGCGGTTGAGCAGGCGTTTGCCAGCGTGAACGCGCGGAAACGGGCGCAACTGCTGCGGCTGGCTGATGCGTTTTTGGCGGCGCATGATCTGCATCAAGTTGATTGGCGGATCACGATTGCGGCGGTGGGGTATGAGCACGGAACGTTTACATTGGAGGTATGCAAAGATGCGATTGCCTGGTGATCGCGGGCAGCGTAATCAAGTGAATGATGAACATCGGCGCAAAACATCTACGGGAACGTTTACCTTGATTCAGCCGGAGCCGGAAGCGGAACCTGATCCTATACCCGCCAGGGAGAGTCTCCTACTTGTCGTTATTCTGGGGCCAACGGGGATCGGGAAAACTGCCTTGGCGATCCAGATTGCACAAGCGCTTGATGGCGAGATCATCAGCGCGGACAGTCGCCAGTTGTATCGTTATATGGATATTGGGACCGCCAAGCCAACTGTCGCCGAACGCGCAGCCGTGCCCCATCACCTGATCGATGTGGTGACGCCCGATCATACGTATTCGCTCGCGCAGTTTCAGCGCGCGGCTTACGAAACGATTGACGCGATTCATGTGCGGGACAAACTGCCGTTTTTGGTCGGCGGAACGGGGCAGTATATTAGCGCGGTGGTGGAAGGGTGGGGGATTCCCGAAGTGCCCCCGAATCCGACGACGCGCGCGCGCCTGGAAGCGTTCGCCGAAGAACATGGCGCGGCAGCCTTACATCGCCGCTTGCACGACGTTGATCCTGAGGCGGCGGATCGCCTCGATTATCGCAATGTGCGGCGGGTGGTGCGTGCGCTGGAAGTTTATCTTGAAACGGGTACACCGATCACGGTCTTGCAACGCAAAACGCAGCCGCCCTATCGCCTGTTGCAGATCGGTTTGACCATGCCGCGTGAGCCACTTTATGCGCGGGTCGATGCGCGTGTCGAGGCAATGATCGCGGCGGGCTTGCAGGCTGAGGTGCGGAGTCTGTTGGAAACGGGCTATACTTGGGACTGTCCGGCGATGAGCGGTTTAGGTTACGGTCAATGGCGCAGCTATTTTGCGGGAGAAATCAGCGAGGCCGATGTGATCGACGCGATCAAACACGCGACTCATGCCTTTATCCGCCGCCAATATACATGGTTTCGCGGACACGATGCCGGGATTCACTGGTTAGATGTGGCGACGATGACGCCGGATGTTTTGATTGAGACAGCGCTCAAACGCATTCAGGACTGGAAGCTATAAACAATGGGTGAATCAAATCGGACTGTGCGCCAACGGTTGATGGATCGCTCGGTGGTCAGCATTCTATTGTCGCTGCTTGTTATTGCGATCATTTTTCCGTATGTAAACAACGAACTGCTTTCCCCCTATATCAATCTTGTACCGCTTTACCCGGATCGCCCCTCGTGCCGCGAGCTGCCCGCGCCGTTGGGGGGCAATCAACGTTCGCTGCTGGCCTATGAAACGGATGATACTGGCGCGTTGGAACTGGAATTGAGTGTGGCGGAACGGATTACGGTGGGGTCAAATGTCAAGGTGGCGGTGACGTTTAAGAACACGAGTCGCGCCCCGATTATTTTGCATTTCCCTGATAATCCCGAATTTTTGATCACGACTGATGCTAATTCGCAAGGCATAAATTTTCTGGTCGAGTACAACGGCAATAATGTAGGGCAGCCCGGTTCTAGCTATTCATCACCGTTGGGTTTTGATCCGGCGACGCTGCATTTACTTGGGCCGCGCAGTAATTGTATCCAGGAATTTACGCTGCCCTGGAGTACGCTGCAAATTATTGGGGTGAATACAGTGGGGACGGTGCGCATCCGGGCGCGTTACGGGAATACCTCGGCGGGTAATGCGCCATCATTTCCTGATGCGGCTGAAGCCACCCCTATCCCTGAATATCAGTTTACGCAGGGGGTATGGATCGGCGAAGATACGTCGAATGAGGAGTTGTTCGAGTTTGTGGAACAGGCGATACAGCAGCCGGTGCAGTGAGCGTTTGTTTAGTTGGATGGAACCAGATCGCGTTGTGCAAAGACTCTAATCCGCTATCCTCCAAACCGTTCCTGCCACATGGCGTATAAACGCTGCGCGAGGTCCAGCGCATGATCACGCCCGCGCTCCTCGTTTTCGAGTCCGGCTAACCATGCTTTCGGGATGCCGTTCACACCATGAAATGTCCCCTGAATCGCGCCGACAATTGAGGCAATAGAATCCGCATCACCGCCGAGTTTGCACGCAAAGCCCACCGCTTTGGCATAACTTTCGGGGTAACGTTGCGTGCAATACAGCGCCGCCGGGACGCACGTTTGCACGGTCAGATTGTGCCCAAATACATCGACCACAGCCTGCGGGGTCGGGGCTTCGCCTTCGCTCAATAGTTTCCAAATCCGGTCAAAGTAGGGGGTGAGATCATCGACGCCCGCATGACTGAGCGTTTCCTGTAACTGGTGGAAGGCTTGCCCGAAGGGAATGCGCTGCACGGCTAAACCCACTGCGACTGCCATTGTGATCGCGCCAGCCCGTCCTATCGGGTGGGAATGGGTGACTTCCGCTTGCAGGTCGGCTTCTTCGATAGCGGCGTCGAGATCGTGATGAAACAGCAAACCTACCGGTGTGGCGCGCGGAGTTCCGCCGATGCCATACGAACCGCTTTCAAAGACTTCGGTATTGGCATCGCGCCAATCCATGCCCTGCTGCAAGCGATACAAGACTTCCAGCGCGCCGGGATTGTAACCGCGCATCGGGTGAAGATTTTCGCCCAACCGGGTAGCCAGATCATTTTGATCGGTGCGCGCATAGGTGAGCAGCATTTCCGCCACACTGATCATCATTTCGGTGTCTTCCGTATAAAAGCCGCCGACCATCTCTTCCCCGATGTCGGGCCGCGCTTCGAGTTCTGCCGGGGTGCGCTCTTTGGCCGGGCGTCCCATCGCGTCTCCGACCATCAGGCCAAGCATTGCCCCTGCAAATTGATCAACTGGTTTGGTTGGCATTTTTTTAACTACGCTCCCTGGTTGGCTAACCATGCCTCAAGTGATGCGCGCATGACCGGCGGCAGATAGGTGATCGGCTCATTCTCAGCCAGAATGGGCAGCATCGCGCACAGGGTCATGACGGTCTGGACCGTATATCCGGCGCTTTCGAGCGCATCGCGTGCGCCGAAACCGAGATCGATCACGGCCAGAATTGTGTCGATATTCAAGCCGACCCGCCGCGCGACGGCAGTGATTGCCTCTACCTGCGCTGCATCGAGCAGAACATCCGTCAGCAAGACTGTTGGATGATCGACATCATACGCGCCTTCAATCGCAAATGCGGCAGTATAATCACGTACTGTACCGTAAGGATAGACGAGAGGGACGTTTGTGCGCAAGCTGAGAGCGACCCCAATTGGCAGTGCAGCGACGGTTGTCAGTAAGCGAAGCGCTGCATATTGGTTCACAACTGGTTCGAATATTGGGGCCAGGGCGTCGGCGGTTTGCGCTAACACGGCGGGATAGGAGGGCAGCCAGCGCAGGTTGATCATAAACGGCCAGATTGATCCATCGGGTTGGGTGAAGTGCCCGAACTGGATCAGGCCGTTGGCGGCGTAGGTTCGGGTGAGATCGGCAGGGGTGATGTTAGTGGATTCGGTGGTCATCGGACCTCGTTTAGTTTAAATAGATGGGGGCATATACACGATGCATACGCCCCTTAACCTATTTTACCCTGACCCGCGCCAAAACGAGAACCGTCTACGCGGTTTCTACCTGATCGCTAACGATCCTCATACCGTCCGGCGAGGCGGATCAGTTCGACAAATTCGGTCACATCTTCATCACCGGCCAGTTCGCTTGTGGTAAGCGGTTTGGCGAGATCGAGTAAATCCAGGTAACTGCCTTCCTGCGCCCAATATGATTCGCGCAGTAGTTCGGCAAATTCGGCGGCGGCGGCGTGCAAGCGGAAGCTCGCCGGAGCATCATCGAGCGTGGGGTGCAGATCGCCAACCGTGATCGGCTGGTTGACCTCGACCACTTCGCGCGTTTCGGCATCCTGATAGCGGATATAGACGGTAGCGATCACGGCGTCTGCATCCAGATCGTCGCCCTCAAGCGCGATCTCGTACAGGGCGGTGATGCTGTGGCCTGCGCCGACTTCGCCCGCGTCAACAGTATCATCGCGGAAATCTTCGTCAGCAATGGCGCGATTTTCATACCCGATCAGGCGATAGCGATCCGTAACCGCCGGGTTGAAATCGACCTGAACTTTCGCATCATAGCCGATGACTTGCAGCGTCCCGGTCAGGTTATGGACAAAAACGCGGCGGGCTTCGCGCAAGGTATCGACATAGTAGTAGTTGCCATTACCATCATTGGCGAGTTGTTCCATCAGTACATCGTTGTAATTGCCCATGCCGAAGCCGATAGTGCTGAGGGTGATGCCATCTTCGACGCCATCCTTGACCAGTTCGAGAATCTCATCAGGTCCGGTGGGACCAACATTACCGACACCATCACTGCACACGATCACGCGCGTGATCTCACCCTCGCGTTGGTATTCCTGGGCCATCGCGTAGCCAATGCGCAAACCATCGGCTACGTTAGTGCTGCCTTCGGTGTGCAGCGCGTTGATCGCGTCCATGATCGTGTCCGCGTTGCTGGCAGAGGTTGGATCGAGGATGGAGCGGCTCACGTCGGAATAAACGACGATGCCGACGCGATCATCGGCGCGCAGTTCGCCAACGAGCAGCACCAATGATTCCTTGACCCGTTCCAGGCGATTCCCGCCGCTCATGCTGCCGGACACATCGATCACGAAGATAAGCAGGGCGGGCGTGCGATCTTCGGGGGCGATATAGCGACCTTGCAGCCCGACGCGAAACAGGTAATGACCGTCGAAGCCGAATGGGGCCGGGGCCGCGTCGAGATGGATGGCGAACGCCTCATCGCCTGCGGGATTTGTATAGTTGCCATCGAAGTAGTTGATGAATTCTTCAGGGCGGATAGCTTCTGATGGCGGAAAGACCTGCTGATCCATCAAGTAACTGCGGGTGAGCGTATAGGACGCCGTATCCACATCCATCGCAAAGGTGCTGAGATGATCGTCCTCCGTATCCAGAAACGGATTCACGCCGTAATCTTCGAAGAACATATCGGCGGGTTCCTGGGGTTCCAGGGTGGGGCCGGTATCAGGGACGGGCGTCGCTTGGGCTACTTGTTGGGCGGGTTGTTCGCGCAGCGCGACATCGGGTGCGCCGGATGGTGCGCTCGCCATGATGCCTTCTGCGCCGGTTTCGGCTACCGCGAGATTTTCCTGAGTCATAGAGAGGGCCATTGTTGCCGTGCCGAGCGGGGTGCTGGTGACGGTATTGGACAGAGGTGTGTTTTGGGCTACAGCCGGGACGCTCGTGGGCTGGGCGGCGGAACCCTGATTATCATCTTTATCGCCGCCGCAAGCGGCGAGCAGGCTGGTGAGCAGCAGCGCGAGGATGAGCAAGGCGCTAAGGTGCGCGCGTGTCAAGTGAGTGTTGGTGTGGTGCATGATTGATTCCTCCTGGTGGGGCGAGTGTGCCCGTGCATCGTTTCAAGTGAAATTTGCTGGCAAGCTACGATCAAGACGCGCTGAATGTGGTTTTGGTTCCAATGGAGTTGCCTTACCCCCAGAATCAAGTTGTGTGCGGGAGAGGAATCGGTGAGCAAGTGAAAAATCTTGTATACTGAGGGGCATGTAATTTTTTTGCACAAGGAGCGAGATTAAAAATGAGTGATGCAGCACAACCCATCTGGGAAGATCGTTTGGCCCAATTGCGTAGGAAATATGAAGAGGTGCGCAAAAGCATCAGTATGGATGATGTGACGCGCGAACTGGGGGACATGGCGACGCAGATCGCGGGTCTGCCCGGTGACATCGCCGGAATCCGCGAGCGGGGGTATGCGTTTGCCGGGTATCTGGAACGCAAGGTCGAGGTTCTCCAAACCCAGTGGGATGAAGTCCGGTCACAGGTTAAGAGGGCAATCAACACTGAAATCACAGATGTGCAGGTGCGTTTTGATCAAGTGCGTGATAGCTGGTCACGGCTTGAATCACAGACGACGGAGAAGGGGCAGGAATTGCTCGGTGGGCGGATCGAAACCACGTTGGATGAGGTGGCGAGCGTGGTAGCGGCGGCGCGTAACCGGATCAAGGGGTTGTACGGTCAGGTTCCGACCAATGTTGCCCAGACACAGAGCCAGCTCCGTTTGATCAAAAAATATCTGGATTTGGCCGATCAAGCAACAGTCAAATGGGGGCCGACGGAAGCGCTGTACATGGTCCATGAGGGTGAATGGGTTCAGACCGGCAAAGGCAAACAAGACCCCGACGGGATAATTTACGTTACAGACCAGCGCTTCATTTTCGAGCAAAATGAAAAGGTCGGCGGGCGCTTTGGCTTCGGCGGCGAACAGGTACAAGAGGTTGTCTTTGAAGTGACGGTGGGTACGATTGCAAAGGTCCAGTCCGAAGATAAGGGGCTGTTTGGCGGTAAGGATTTGATTCACCTGGAATTAAGCGCGGGTGATTACGCAGAAACCACCTTTGAGGTGAAAAGCGGCGGCATCGATTCGGATTGGTATGCGGGGCAGTTGAACCGGGTGATCAGTGGCGAGATCGAGAAGGAGCGCGTGCTCAAGGTGGATGAAGCAGTCGTGGAAGCGGTACAGAATGCGCCAACAGCCTGCACAACCTGCGGTGCGACACTGCCCACTATCACGCGCGGCATGACTGAGATCGTGTGTGAATATTGCGGGACGAAGATGCGGGTTTAAGAAGGCTTCATCCCCGGTGAAAATTGGGCGAGGCATCGCCTCGCCCCTACAATGTTTGATTTTGCTCCTGCAATTTCCAAAAAAACCCTTGCATTTATATTGGCTTTTCTGCTAAAGTATGGTATAC
>JAFGJA010000203.1 GCA_016929355.1 Anaerolineae bacterium
TATAAATACGTGACTTTCACCTGATTCTGTGTCATGATGGATTCATCAAGCGCGCTCACACCAGTGAGCCTAGCAGGTAGCGAGAGAGAAACTCATGTTTGCACAGAATACCATCAAGTCTGTTATATCCATCTTTTCGTTGAGCAGTGAAAATCGCGCCGAGTCGCGTACCCCAGCGCACACCGCCAGTCAGATGACAGCCGCCATGCAAGACGAGGAACAGCAATTTTTGGCGAGCATCGCGCATCTGGAACCCGAAGAACGCCGCCAGCGCAGCCAGAAACGGGAAATGTACCGCCGCATGGCCCAACGTCAGGGCATTATGGAAGTCGAGAGTCAAGCGAATGTGTACTATCGGGGCTAGCCATGCCGGTCAACCAATCACATAATTACCGCTAAACCGGACCGTCGCGTCCGGTTTTTTGATCTGTGTAACCCCGCGGATTACAAACCCGTAGCCTCGCCTTACAGGTCTGTATGACCCCTGTAAGCTGGACGTAATTCCCACCTGAGATGATAAGACCATGTTCGAAACGAAATGGCATGGCGCAAGCCAAACACAGAAAGGGCAACAGAATGGTCAAGAAAACACTCCTCCTCCTCACCGTATTCACAGTCGTCCTCATGAGCGGCGCGATCAGCGCGTTCGCTGACGACACCGGCACGGATTGCCAGGTTTACAACGCCGATGAGGATGTATCAGTTCCCGCCTACTGCGACGGACGGATCAATGCCTACGACATCATGCAGCCGGTAGCGATTTCATACACGACAGCCGCCGGGACAGCGCTCAATGACGACGGCGAAGAATACCCGACGGAAGTCATCACCGGGATCGCGTTGTGGGGTGTGGATGATGATAGTAACGGTTATCTGGCCTTTTGGGTCGGCATCGACGACATTAACGCAGCAATGACCGCCGCCCAGGTCACAAACACAAATGTAACGCTCGGTGAAGCCTACGGTCTGATCCTGACCTACGTCCCCGCCGCCGATATGTTCTGGGTGACCGGACCAGCCTATAGCTTTACGTGGGATGCGTGGTAAAAGCTCCTCAGCGCCCTCCCTTCCTCCCTGAACCCCCCCTGGCCGTGTCCCCCGCCTCGCGCGCATGAGGCGGGGGATTGTTTTAGACACCCTCCCTGATTCGCGGTATAATCTATTCATGGGCAAACGATGGCATAGGAGTCACCGTCATAACTCACCTCACCTTTACCCACATCACACGCAGCGCCGCGAATCCAATCATTTCGCTGAACACACGGGGAGCCGATCCCGCCTTGCACAATAACATCAATGGCCCCGCGCTGATCCGCGTGCCGGACTGGATACCGAATCCGTTGGGCGCGTATTACCTGTATTTTGCGCATCACGCGGGGGATCATATCCGGCTGGCTTACGCGGATACGCTCGCTGGTCCCTGGCAGATATACCCCGGCGGCGTGCTGCATCTTGCCCAATCGCGTTTTGTCGATCATATCGCCTCGCCGGATGTGCGCGTCGATCACGCCAATCAGCGCATTGTGATGGCCTATCATGGGGTGCTGCCGGAAACAGATCGCGCCGCGATCACACCGGAGATTGACGAGTATTTCTTCAGCGCGCAGCGCACGCGAATCGCTACATCGCCGGATGGCTTGCATTTCACGGAACGCGCGCCGGTCATCAGCGCGGCCTATCTGCGGGTGGTTGCGTTCAAGGGGGCATACTACGGAGTCGCCATGCCGGGCTTACTTTACCGCTCGGCGGACGGATTGGCGGATTTCGAGCGCGGCCCGCTCCTGCTGCGCGAACACCTGACGGATCACGATCCCAACGCCTACTTTTACGGGGATAAGGGCTTTTACGCGCCGCCGGGCGGATCGGTGCGGCATGTGGCGCTGCTGCCGCGCGGGGATGAGTTGTTCGTGTTTTTCTCACGCGCGGGGGATTGCCCCGAAGCGATCTACCTGAGCCGGATCGATGCGCGATCCGACGATTGGCACGCATGGACGGCCAGCGAGCCGGTCCTGATCCTTGCGCCCGAAACTGATTACGAGGGGGCGGATTGCCCGCTTGAACCCTCGCAGCGCGGATTAGCGCGGGCGCGCGTGCGCCAACTACGCGATCCGGGGATTTTCGCGGAAAATGGTTGTATCTATCTGTTGTACACTACTGCCGGGGAATATGGCATTGGACTGGCGGAACTAATACGCGACTCCAACCCCTGACCCGCACTTCATCGTGGCTGAGTGCTCCCGATACTCAGCCGCCCCACACCCTGTATAGCCCGCATCAACGTGCTACGGAATGAGCATGATGGTCGCGCCCAACGCCATCATCATCGTGCCGGTATAATCGATTTCGATTTTCCGGTAATCTTTGCTGCTATCGGGCAGATACGCTGTTTGGACCGAGGCTTTGCGTTCGGGGGCCAACACCGGCATTTCGTTACAGAGCCGCTCAAACACCGGATGCCAATGCATGGGGAATTGCTCCGAGGGTACGGGCACATGGGGCACGCCAAAACTAAATCGCTCACATTGGGGCGATTCCCAGGTGAAGGTATAGTAAATGATGCCCGTATGCGCGTTGACCGCTAATTCTTCATCATCAGGAACCTGAAAGCCCAGATCGCTGATCATCTCGGCGCAGCGTTCCGGCGGATATTGGCCCGGATATTTGATCGGGAAATAGACATTCATCGACTTGTTGTGATAGTCAATAGCGAACAGGGTGAACAATTCGAGATCGAATTTGGCGAAATGATCGGTATAGGCGCGCACGCTTTCCGGCATTGAGGGCAGTTTGAACAGGTCCTCTACCGGCAGCGCCGCATCGAACAACGGCCAGATTTTCTCGATCCCGTGACTCGCGCCCACATCCACCCCGTAGCACATCATCGGGTATTGTTCTCTGGCGTCGGCTAGCAAGCGCTCAATGGGATGCCCTTCCTCAGTCAGCAGCCCATTGTCCAGAGCCATTGCATAGGGATCGTGATCGTTCTCGACATCGATATATCGGACGGATAGTTCACGTTTGCCGACAGGCTTAGTCGTGGTCCGAAACGACACCGCGCCCTGCTCAAATTGGGCCTGGTAGACATTTAGAATACGTTTGACTTGTTCCTGATCGACAGGCACTTCGGCCATTTCTGCGACGATTTCTATATGACGATAGAGTTCTTGAATATCCACGTTTGTTTGAATTTCCATCCAGCTTGCTCCTTTTATACATTTATCATACCCGAATTTTGCGATATACTAGTTCATGGACATGATTACGAATTATAACCGATAATTTGTCCAGAAGACTTATATTGAGTAGTGTATAGGAGACAAATAGAATATGTCAATACACGTTCAAAGAATCAACGAAGAACCTATCATTGTCATTACTTACCAAGACCCTATCTCAATACCCGAAGACCCAGCCAAAGCCTTAGAAGCCAGCGCTAGCCTTAAACAAGCTGTGGGTGGCCCCGTCTGCCGCATTCTCGATTTTTCGCAGGTCAAGTTAAACTTCAGCGATATGATGCTGGGGATGGCTTATGAAAAAGATCAGGAGGGGGGAACCTATGATCCCAATGTTGCCAATATTTTTGTCGGCAGCGACGAATTGGTCAAGTTCGGCGTGGAAAGCATGGCGCATCAGGA
>JAFGJA010000204.1 GCA_016929355.1 Anaerolineae bacterium
AATCGGCGGCGTCAACGGCACGGGAAGCACCTGCTGCGTGATCTTGGAATTGGTCGCCGCGTCGAAAAAGTCAAACCGGTATTCGCGGATCGCTTCTTCACCCTGTACAGCAATGTCAAATTCGATCACTTCCTGAGCCGGGTGATTGCTCACCGCCAGAATCTCAATATCTACTATGATCGGCGTGGCGGTGGCGGTGGGTGTGATCGGGATCGGGAAGTCGCGCGGCGCGGTGAACGGTGTCACGGCGGTGACGATGGTCCCATCGGTTAATGTCACCGTCAGCGTCGCGGTGCGGACCCCGGCAGCAGGGTAAAAACTGCCCCGCGCAAGCCATTGGCTTTTGAGCGCATCCATAATCTGCGCAAACAAGTTCGCTAAATCTTGCTGTTCGCCAATCGCGGATACACCCCCGGTCTGGGTGGCGATGCTGCGCAGTTCGGCGGCGTTGATGTTCTGCTCCTGCGTAGATAACCCAATCGTGTGAATCGGCACGCGGCGATCCGTGCGGTTCGCCAGTTCGATCACATCGTTCAGATCGTGTTCGCTGCACGGATCACCCGTAATCACTTCGTCTTTGCCATCGGTAAACAGGATGATCGCGCGGCGGCCTGAGGGCGCTTCATCCATCAGATCAATCGCTTCATACGCGGCGTCATAAAGGCATGTTCCACTGCGATTCACCGGTTGGATTTCGCCAATCGCGTTGATCGCGCGGTTGCGATCTTCGGTAAATGTCTGCACCAGATCAATCGCTTCATTGAACCGAATCACCGCAAAACGCGCTTCGGCAGGCGCATCATTCACCGCCTGGATCGCCGCTTGCCGCATGGCGTCGGCGGCCCCGCCCATACTCCCGCTCGCATCCAACACCAGCGTGATAAAAAACGGCGTGGTGGGCTGTTCAACCTGGGCCTGATCATCGCGCCCGCCATCATCCAGCAAAATCCTGGCGGTCTGCACCCCGGCATTCGGGACCACGCGCCCCGCATTGTCGGTAATGGTAAAATAGAGGCCAACCTGTAATGCATCGCCGGTATCCGTCACTTCAGGATAATTGATGATCAACTGCGTGGGGGTTGACCCCTGGGCGAGACTGATCGCGGGTAATGCTAATGCACCAATTACAACGAGCGAAATCAAAAAATAGGTCGCGCGTTTCGCGTAAATCATCTCTTTTACCTCGACGCCGTGACTTCGTGTGAATGGCTTGCTTTGTTTCTAATTGTGCTACAGGTCGCACACTTATTGCAACCCGGCCCCGGCTGCGCTAGTGTTGCAGAAACGCAAGGATGCATGGTTACTATGTCGAATCAGGTAATGATCCAGACTCACAACTTAGGCAAACGCTACCGGATCACACGCCAAACCAGAACGGAAGCGATTCACTATCGCACGCTGCGCGAAGACGTAATGGCACTCGTCCGGCAACCTTTCGCCCGGCAAGCCGCGTCCACCCAGACAACCCTCTGGGCGCTGCGGGATGTTTCGTTACAGGTGCAGCGCGGCGAAATCGTCGGCGTGATCGGGCGTAACGGTGCGGGCAAAAGTACACTGCTCAAAATACTGGCTCGCATCACACGCCCCACCACCGGCAGCGCCGATCTGTATGGGCGGTTGGGATCGCTGTTGGAGATTGGGACCGGATTTCATGGCGAACTGACCGGGCGCGAAAACGTGTTTTTGAGCGGGGCCGTATTGGGAATGCGGCGCGCGGAAATCCGCCAACGCTTTGACGAAATTGTCGCGTTTGCCGAGATCGACTCGTTCATTGATACGCCGGTCAAACGCTACAGTAGCGGGATGTATATGCGGCTGGCGTTTGCAGTAGCCGCGCATCTGGACACTGAAATTTTGCTGGTGGATGAAGTTCTGGCGGTGGGTGATAGCGCGTTTCAACGCAAATGCCTGGGGAAAATGTCGTCGGTGGCACAAACCGGACGCACGGTGTTGTTTGTGAGCCACAATATGGTGGCGGTGCGCAATCTGTGCGCGCGCACCCTCTATTTAGCCCATGGTCGAATCGTCGGGGATGGTCCCACCCAGAAGATCGTCACCTCATATCTGGCGGCAGATAATGACCACAGCAGCACGGTTGATCTAACGACCTGGCATGGTGAGCGCACACAACCCGGCCCTTATCACTTAACTTCTGCATATACGCGCAAAGTAGACGGCACACGCACCTCACATTTCGCGCACGGCGAACCGCTGATCATCGGGATGACCACAACCGGACGTGCGGGACAAGCGTGCCAGATTGGGGTGTCATTGCGCGATATGCTGGGCAACATCATCGTGCATCTTAAAAATATGGACGAACACCAGGATGTGATTCTCAATGCGGGTGAAACACGGATCGAAATCCAGATCAACACCGTATTTAATGAAGGCGTATACGCGCTAACGCTGTGGTTCGGCGATTCATTGGGACATTTGTTTGACCGGGCCGGCAATTGTTTGCATATTACAGTAGATGCCAGTCAGGTAATAGGTTCTGGCAAAAATTATGGTTTCGTGCTGGTTCCAGCCACATGGTCTATCACGGAAGGATGATCTCATGCGCCTCGCCATTCAGCCCGATATGGATTACACCGAATCATACTATCCCGGTTGGATCGACGCGCTGACCGCGCAGGGCATTGATCACCGGTTGGTGGATGTACTCAACCCTGGTTGGCGTGAGGCGCTGAATAGCTGCGATGGGCTAATGTGGCGCGTGGGGCACAGTCCCTTTGACCGTGCATGGGGGTTCCGCGTGCTGTACACGATCAACACTTACCTGAATTTGCCAATTTACCCCGGTCTGACCGATTTATGGCATTACGACGAAAAACTGTCCCAGGCTTACCTGTTTGAAGCGTGCGACATTCCCACACCCCGCACCTATGCTTTTTCTGATATGCAGCGCGCGCTTGCTTGGGCGCAGTCGGCACAGTATCCGCAGGTCTTCAAACTTTCGACAGGCTCCGCATCGATTGGCGTGCGCAAAGTCGAATCGGTGGCGGAAGCCGAACGCCTGATCCGGCTGATGTTTTGTGAAGGCATCACGCTCGGCAACTGGATCGAACAACCATCCCGACACACCCGATTACGCCGGATCGCATCACGCATTAAACAGGGCATGTACCGTCATCTATTGCGCCAACAACCACGCTGGCCGCTCGGCCATTGGCATTGGCCCACACAAGCCAACTATGTCATTTTTCAGGATTTCATACCGGACAATAGCTACGACACGCGCATTACGGTGATCGGCGAGCGCGCGTTTGGATTTCGGCGCTGGAATCGCGGCGGGGATTTTCGCGCGTCAGGCAGCGGCCAACTCGATCATGATCCGGCGCAGATCAAGCGGGCATGTATTGCCACCGCATTTGAAGCTGCGCAAAAACTCGGCACACGCTGCATGTCCTTCGATTTTGTCTTACAGGATGGTGTACCGCTCATCACGGAGATGAGTTGGACCTTTTTAGCTGCCGCGATCCGGGCGTGTCCCGGTCACTGGCGGCCCGATCTCACCTGGGTCGAGGGGCAACTGTGGCCCCAACAAGCACAGGTAGACGATTTTATCGCGCTAATTCGTAAGGAAACCTGATGCACATCGTCCACGTTTTGCCCTGGCTGGTGCGCGGCGGCACTGAGGGACAGGTCGCGCACTTAAGTATGATGCTGCGCCAAAACGGGCATGATGTCACGATCATTGCTGGGGAAGATGGTCCCTGGCGCGCAACCTTGCTTGATCATCAGATTCCGGTAATCGTTGCGCCGCCGTATGTATATAAAGGCATTCACTCACGCACAGGCCGGATCAGCAATCTTTACGCGACAGGTTGGTTGGCGCAACAATTTCGCCACCGCAAGCCGGATGTGGTGAGCGCGTTTTTGTACCCTATTGCCCCACTCGCCATGATTGCCGCGCACTGGGCCAGAGTGCCGGTGCGTCTGCGGAATGTACGCGATCTGGGCGGATTGCGCGATCCAGGCCCGCTGCCGCGCTGGATGGAGCAGGTATCGTATCGCTGTACAACGCGATTTGTAGCGAATAGTCAGGCGGTGGCAGATTATGTGCAGCACGCCGAAAACATTCCGCGTGAGACCATTGAGGTCGTGTATAACGGGGTTGATGTGCCAGCTTTCCCCGCTACTGATATTAGCGAATCGGATTTTCGCAGGGAAGGGTTTGCCAACCCGCCCTGGACGACTTTGCAAAGTCGCCCCTACAAGGATCAGCCAAACGAATTTGCCAATGCTAACGAGAGGGATCGGGCATCGATCATGATCGGCATGTTAGCCAATTTTTGGCCCAACTCCAAAGATCACCTGATGCTGGTCCGCGCCGCACGACAGGTTATAGACGCCGCGCCGCACGCCCGGTTTGTGCTCGGCGGACGCTCCACCCCATACCGCGATCAGGTTCAGCAGGCGATCCAGGTTTGGCAGTTGGCCGATTACGTCCAGATCGAAACCGTGACCGATCCGGCGGCGTTTCTCGCGGCGCTCGATATTGGCGTGTTATGTTCGCGCACAGAGGGATTCAGCAATGCGGTGCTGGAATATATGGCGTATGGCAAGCCCGTCGTCGGGACGCGCATCCCGGCGATTGCCGAAGCGATCCGCGAGGGCGAAACCGGCTATCTGGTTGAATTGGGCGATGATCGCGCGCTGGCGGAGGTGCTGCTGACGCTGATCCG
>JAFGJA010000205.1 GCA_016929355.1 Anaerolineae bacterium
CACGTAGCCATCTAGATAGTCCTGGGCGAGTCGTGCGGCGAATGTGCGTTGATCTAGTTCTACCAGTTTTTTGACGTAAGGGCGAAAATCGCGCAGTGTGATCACCATCGTGCCGGTATGATCGGTCAGGATGCCCCAGGACAACGTTTTGTTGAAGTTGTCATCTTTGGCGGTGGCAAACCGGGTGAGCGTACTCGATGGCACAACCGCCCCCACATTCGAGAAGACTTCGCGCCCCTTCACAATGTCATTGATGATGTCGAAATAATTCGGGAGCTGGTCGAGCAGGCGTTGCAGGGGAGTCGGCAAATGGGCCAATAGTTTGATCGTGCTGACACTGGCCGTTTGCCCTTCCGCGCCAATCGTCTTCGCGCGGTGCATCAGCATCCCGAAACCAGCCAGCGTTGCCAGGTAGTGCCGTTGCAGGTCGGTGAATGTTTCATAGGCGCGTTCCTGTCGTTTCGTAATATAGGATCGCGTTTGGACCGCCTGCTCGTACTCGTCCAGCGCTTCAAGTGTATGTTTATGCAGGTTGAGCAGGTCCAGATCGCCAAGCGGCACTTCAAACGCCATCGGATACAAGCGGTCACGCGGGTTGCGGTGGCTGGCATCCACCGGCATCAGGATCGAAGCGGGGTAGGGCGAAAGCGCTTCTTCCGCCGCTTTGTAGGCGT
Source organism: Anaerolineae bacterium (assembly GCA_016929355.1). GTDB lineage: Bacteria > Chloroflexota > Anaerolineae > Aggregatilineales > Aggregatilineaceae > JAFGJA01. Next base: position 675 of record JAFGJA010000205.1, read on the forward strand.
CGCGTGTCGTTTTGACTTTGGCGCGGCGTTTGATCTCGCCCAGGATCGTCGGATCGGGTTGGTAGGTGAGCGCATGAATGGCGCGATACAAAATTAGCAGATCGTTGATCGTCAGGTGAATGGTTTCATTGCGGGCTTTGAGCGCGCGCCGTAATAATTGCATGGCGTCGAGATCGGCCCGGTTGGATTCGGCGCTGACGTGTGGCGCGACCTGCGGCGCTTTGGCGATCTGAGTTTTTTCGCGCGCGTCAAACTGGAAATTAAGCGCAACGGGCGGTTGTTTGGCGGGTTTGGGCGCTGGTTGGTCATGCAAATACACCGCCCAGGCAATCGCTTCGCGCGTGATAATCTCAGCCAGCGCTGCGCCCCACGCGCCATCAAAATAGATGTGCGATTGGTCGAAGGCGAACGTTTCGCGCGTGTCAAAGATCGTTAGCGCATGGTGGCCGATCCCGCGTTCGGCCTGCCGCAAATCCGAAAGCGGCACATGGCGCGGGATGTGGTCAAAGTTCAGCAGAATCGGCGTGAATTTGAGTTGATCGAGATCATGCTGCATGGTTTTGCTGCCGGAATTGTGACCTAAATGTGGCAGCAGATTGGCTAACGCGCTGCGCTGCATCGTGGCGAGCGGCATCAGCGAATCGGAGTCCGGCGGCGCGGGCTGATCCAGCATCGCTTGAATCTGGCTGCGCACGACATCCACTTTGACCGGGCGCAGGGTGCGTAGGCGGCTCTGGGCTACCGGAATCAGGTGGTAATGTCCGTCGTGGATTACGCCGATGTGCGCGTCTCCCAGCGTGATCGGGGTGCGCGTTTCGCCATGCAGCCCTGGCTGGAGGTAACTCACCATCGATAGCTGGCGGAGGTAGGCGGGGAGATCGGTGGCCTCACGCTGCTTGATGTGTTTGTCCCACGACTGGCGCAGTTTGCGCGGGAGATCGCGTGTGGCCTCCGCTACAAATTCATCAAATTTGCGGCGGCGATAGGCGGGATACGTTTCTCGTGGATCGGAGTCCTGTCCGCGTCCGTAGGGGCGCTGTTTTTCCCAGGTGCGATACAGCCGGGCATAGGCGTCAGTGTCTACGCCTTCTGCGCCGCCTTGTGCCGTGATCACTTCATTCAGCAGCGCCAGGATGATCCGTTCGCGCCATTCGTTGGTGAGCAGTTCGTCGTAATCATGCAGGATGTGGAGCGCTGCCATCACCCACGCTGTGATGCGATCCGTTAGGCTCAGGGATAGCCCGTGTTTTTTGAGCATGGTATTAAACCCATGCGTTTCGTTGATGTGGCGCGCGGTATCTTCCCGCAGGGCATAATCGACGTAAAACTGCCATGTGCCTTCCGGGAACGCTTTTTCGGGCGTTTTACCCGTCAGCTTGAGCAGGTTTTGATACCCCCACAACACCGAGGCCGGGCCGACAAAGGTCGCCGCAAACATCGCGCGATCCAGCATGGTGTGGACGCCCTGAAACAAGCGGTTGATATCGCGTTGGGCTTCCTGTGCTGATGGCCCGCGTCCCTTGAGGCGGGATAATCCGCTCAGAATCATGCCCGGCACATTGCCCGCCGGAATCGCCAGCGCGATCAACTCGATCATCGAATCGATCTCTGGCAGACTCAAGGAACTAAGCTGGCGAATGGCCTCCGAATGAGCGACCTGTTTGAGATCGGTGGCGGTGGCGGTGGTCGCCTCGTTATAGCTTTGATCAGCAGCCATACATCCTCGAACGGTTTAACAATCCAATGGAAACATTTCTATTGAACATTCATTATAACATTGATGGGTCGTTAAGGTTGAGGGTGGGTCTGGCGGATGTAGGAAAAATATATGAAATCGAGGAACGCGAGAGAGGTTGTAAGGGCCGACACGCTGGTCGGCCCCTACGTGGTATCACTTTTAATTGTTTTCTCCATGATGGAGTGCGGTTTTTTACCAGGGACAGCCCACGCCGGGATTGTTGCCGCCGCCATTGATGTAAGTCCCATTTCCGGCGCAATCGTTCGGTGTGTTGGTGCTAGGTGTGATGATTGTACCGGTGAAGGTCGCCGTTCCGTTGGCTGCCAGGAAGATCATTCCGCCATTATTTCCTGCTGAATTGCCAAAGTAGGTTGCGCCAGTGCTGGTTAGGCTGCCGTCTTCGAGAATGATACCGCCGCCCAATTGAGTGGCCGTATTGTTGCTGACTGTGCTCCCGTTCACGTAGAGCGTGCCAAAAGTCGCAATGCCACCGCCCTGACTGCCTGTATTACCATTAATCAAACTGGTAGTAGTGACTGTGATTGTTGAGCCATGCGTCCCGTAAAGGCCGCCGCCCATCCCTGGAGCAGTATTGCCGGTGACTGATCCACTGACGGTAATCGTTCCCGTATCATTGTAGATGCCCCCGCCACGATACGTAGCATTGTTATTGCTAACTGAACAGTTCGTGGTGAGTGTGCCAGATCGATGTTGAATACCACCGCCGCTATAAGCGCGGCTGTTGGAGACTGTGCAATCTGTCAGGTTGAGCGTGGCACTATTGAGGATGCCGCCCCCGTTTTGCTCCGCCGCACCGCCGGTATCGCCATTCGTAATCGTCAGTCCCGACATAGTTGTATTGGCGCTGATGTTAAATACGCGGCTGGCATTGTTGCCGCTGACTGTCAGATTCGCTTGCCCCGGTCCGCTGATCGTGACCGGCTGCGCGATGTTAAGCTGCGTGCCGTTGAGCGTGATCGTCCCGGTGACGCTAAACGTG
>JAFGJA010000206.1 GCA_016929355.1 Anaerolineae bacterium
ACCGTCCATTCCCCTTTTTGCGCGACCTCATCCTTCTGATTCACGACTTTGACTTCCAGAGTCACGAAACCGCCGCCCGCCGCTTTCATGGCGCGGATTTTTTTCACGGTGGCTTGCACGCGAATAGTATCCCCGATGAAGATCGGCGCGCGCATTTTCCAATCCAGTCCGGTAAAAGCCAGAACAGTACCTTCCATGAAACCCATCTGGTACGCCAGCCCGCTCGCCATCGACAGCCCCAACAAGCCATGCGATACGCGCTTACCGAACTGCGTGGTCTTCGCGTATTCTTCATCGGTATGCATGGGATTGAAATCGCCTGAAACCCCGGCGAAAGCGACGACATCGGTTTCGGTCATGGTGCGGCCCCGCGTTTCAAGTGATAGCCCCACCTCAAATTCTTCGAAATACAAGCCCCGTTGTTTTTGAATAGTGTCTGACATACTATTTTCCACCTTGAGTTTGATTCGTTTGATTTGTGCAAAAATAAGCACCTGCGATTTTAACGCAGGTGGCAGATCAACGACAATTCTCCTCTTAACGTCCCAACGGCACGGTAATATCACAGTTCAAAATGTAGGATAGGCGCTGGCCCACAATACGATAGGTTCCCGCTTGCGCGATCCAGGTCCCTCGGAAAACGCGAATATACCGCTCCTCCGCGATCTTGATCGGGTTAGAAGCGTACACCGAGATCGCTTGTGATCCGACCGTGATCCGGCCCGGATCGAAGGCCATACCCGCGATAGCCTCATTATACGTTTTGAACGCTGACGGGGTGAACTCAATCGTTACACGCTGACCGGGGCGAATCGGACCGTTGGATGTGTCGCAGCGTTCTAGCGTGAGTGTATTCGTCGGCGGCACGCGGATCACATCGGTGATCGGCACGTCGGCACATTCGCCGGTTGATGTAACCGCATCGACACGAATCCAGTTATTATTGGTCAACTGCCACCAGACGATATTTTCCGCATCCGTCACCTGATACACCGGATAAACGCGCGTCCCAAAGGCAATCGGGCGAACAACCTCGTAATACATCCCCGGCCCCGCCCACAAACTCGCGTTACGATGCGTTTCACGCACGCAGCGATCCCGTTCGGCCTCGTCTTCGGCGGGAACAGGTGTCGGCGGGGGGGCATAATACGCCGCCACAAGCTGATCGATGGTATCCTGACTCGGCGGTTCCGGCAGCGCGAAACGATAAGAGAGGTTGTTCAACGGCAGCGATTCCAGACGCACCAATGGATAGGGCACAGCCGAGTCCGGCGCACCGGCGGCAACCAGATTAGCATCGAGCGCGATATGCGCCTGCGCCCCTGCCGGGACATATTGCGCGCTGCCCTGCGATCTGACTTCGGCGTAACCATCCAAGACATGCACCGCCAGCCCGGATTCATCCGTCTGCAAAAACGCAGTGGCTGCAATCCGCAGCGTAACACCATTCACGATCAAAGTCACTTCGGTGAAGGTATTCGGTGTCTGGATCAGCAGTCCGCTTTCCGGTGTGCCGGAACAAGGAGCGTCATTCGTGCCGGATTGCAACGTGAACACCTGAAACGGGCGGAAAAATGGGGTTGTTTCGTCCACAATATCCAGTTGGTTAATATCCTCTTGTGTGGTCAATACCTCACGCGACACCCAGGCGAGTTGGCTGGTGTTGGGAATCGTGATGCGCAACCACTGCCCATCCTCGGTCCGCCCGTTCGCCATCGCTGTATCACGCAAACCCAGCCGTGTGATGATCGCCGCGTCCATATCCGGTGTTTCGCGTACATAGAGCGTCCCCGTTGAGGTGATCATAATTTCCGGCGTAAAGGGCACTTGATTGGTGATCGCGGCATCGCCAAACAGCAAAAACGTGATGCTGCGCTGTTCCGTATCAACCAGATCAGCGCCGATTTGCAGCATGACCACGCTCCAATCCGGCGAATTGGTACTTTGCACGCGGAGATCGCGCAGCGCACTAATCGGGGCAAAATCGCCAACGGCAGCAAACGTTACGTCGGGCATATCCGGCGTGATCGTCGCCGCCACCGAGCCATAGCCGTAACATGCCTGCTCATGTTCAATACGCTGGCAGACTGCGCCCGCCCGCGCTAACGCCACCAAGACACGCTGCGGACAGTTATCCGTTTCCTGCGCGCGAGCCATGCCTGACAATAGGAAAAACACACCCACACCACATGAAATCAACCACCAGATAGATTTTTTCATCATGTTCCCTCCTGTTTTTGATCGCACTATAGCACAATTCGTTACATCGCAGGATTTGCAGAGGGTAAACAAATAGTGAGCGTCAAGTTTCCCTTTTTGACATAATGCTTATAATGGAAGACATAAGTCATGCCTCATGCAGGGGGGACGTATGAAACTTGCGCGTATTGTATCGATCAGCGTGATCGTGGTGCTTCTCGCCGGGTTACTCGTTGTCAATGCCGCCTGGGGGCAAGATTCCACCCCTTCCGCCGCCTCATTTGTGCTGGTGCAGGAATTAGGACACGTCCGGCCCCAGGGTATCCAGTACGATCCTAACTTCGACCAGTTTGTTATGGTTGATCCCGCCGGGCGGTTGATTCTGGTTGACGGCGCGACATTCAAAACACGCCATGTATTGTACGAACGCGGCTCCTACAGCGTCTACACCTTCAGCCACGATGGGCGCTGGTTGGCGCTTGGCATTGATCGCCGCGTGGAATTGTGGGATACGCAAACCGGCGCGCTGACTGTCGATGTCACACCGGAAGAAGCGTTGAGTATTCAGGCTCCGCTCCAATTTTCTTACGATGATGATCTCCTGTTGATCAACGCGGTTGTACCCGCTCCCGCCGCCCTGCGCCGCAGCGAAAACGACACCAGCAATCTCCCGTATTTATGGGACCTACCTGCCGCGCGCAATGAAGCCGATACCACGCTGCCCAACTATTTCGAGTTGTATTCCTTCTACGATTACCGCTACGGCTTCGTGATGGGGCCGAATCGCAAGGTGATCACGGGCTTGCCGCAGCGCTTGCAAGTGATGGATGTGGCGGACAAAAATCTCCCAATCCTGAGCGAAATTGCCTCCACCCGCAATGAACGCGATCCGCTTAGCATCTGGCACAGCATGGACGATGATTTCATGTACGTGCTGCCGCAAGGCCAGAACAACATCGTGCAAATTGAGACAACAACGGGTATCTCGCATGAACTGCCGTTGAGTCGTAATCTGACCTACAGCCGCCTCGTGGATTTGGGTGATACTCTGCTGCTGAGTGATCAGGCGCGGATCATTGGCGAACCGAACAGCCGGGAAACCAATTCGCTGCTGCGTATGTTGCTGGGCGACAATTACCGCGCGCAGTGGAATTACCACCCACTCACCGTGATGCTAATTGATGTCCTGAATCCGATCACGATAAGCGATGATCAAACCAATTTTTTGCTGTACATTTTCGATGATGAAGCGGGTTACGGCATTCTGGACGCGGTGCGCCCGCCGGATGTGAATCAGATCGCGTTGAATCCTGATAACACACAGGTAATGGTACGGCGCGCATCGGGCTTGCAGCCAATTGAAGTCTACAACCTGACCACCGGCGCGCTCGAATTGACGGTTCAACCCGCGCTGCCCGATGCATCAGGACGACAGATTCTGGCGTATGATGGCACAGGCGACGTGATCGTGTGCGATTTTCAGCGTTTTGATGCGCACACGGGCGAACTGCTGTACGAAGATTTGCACTATGTTGACACGCTGGAACAGTATATTTTCACCGCCAACAGCCAGGAAATGGTGACGATCACCGGCTCAGATTGGTGGGAATGGGACATTCAAACCGGGGCGGTGGTCCGGCGCGAAACGATTGCCTATCGCGGCGATGTGCTCGACATAGACGCCGACTCGCGCCGCGTGTTGACGACAGTTGAGGACGATGATTTTGTAATCGAGATCAGCAATCTCGGCACGGAACAACGCCGCAGCATTGCCATTGAACGCCTGCCGGGGCGCACAATGCAGAGCGTGATTCCCAGTCCCGACTGGCAAAATTTCCTGATCGTGTATTCGCCATATAGCTACAGCCAGCATTATCCCGGCAACGAAGTCGCGCTCTATAACATCGATGCGGGCAAAGTGTGGTTTGTGGC
>JAFGJA010000207.1 GCA_016929355.1 Anaerolineae bacterium
ATCTTCAGTCCGTTCAATCGGTCCCAATTTGTTGATATGGACCAGGAGACACCGCAGTCCAGAAAAGACCAAAGCAACTGGCGGGCCGAAGGACAACTCAAGCGCAAAGATGGCACGCTGTTTGATGCCAGCATCTACACGGCTGAAGTGCGCGATGCCCAGGGGCAGCCGGTTGGCATTATCGAGATCATCCGCGATACCTCACCTGAAAAAGCGCTGCACCACCACCGCGACACGTTCATTACCAATGCCGCGCACGAACTGCGCGGGCCACTGGCGAATCTAAAAACGCGCCTGTACCTGCTCAAGCGCCAGCCGGAAAAAACACACGAACATCTCGAAGTTGTTGACCGGGCCATTGATAACATGGCCGACCTGGTCAACGATCTGGTTGATCTGGCGCACTTCACCCAAGGTGAACTCAAGCTGAACCAGCGCAAGGTTGAGTTGCAGCACATCTTGCGATCCACGCTGTCCATTCAGGAACCACATGCTTTTCAGACGCGGGTCGATGTGAAAAAATTGCTGCCCGCTCATCCCATTTATATCTATGCCGATCATCAGCGCCTGGTGCAAACCTTCAATAATCTGCTCGCCAATGCGATTCAGTCCACGTCACCTGATGGCCGCGTTGACCTGACCGTTTCACTACCCAATAATGGCAGCAGCAAATGGGTCACGATCCAGATTCGGAACAATGGCCCGGTGTTGGATCAGAATCATCTGGCGTTGATCTTCGAACCGTTTTTCCGGCCCAGCGAAGGCAATATCAAGCGGACCGGCATGGACCTCGCCATCTCGAAGCGCATCATTGAGGAACACGGCGGCACAATCTCCGTTTCCAGCCAGCCAACGATAGGGACAACCTTTACCATTCAACTGCCCGTACACCAACCCGAAACAGGATCGGCAGCAAAGGTATCAGAACCAAGTAAATCCAACTGAGGCTTGCATTCCCGGCGGGCTGGCGCGATAATCGCAGCGCAAATCTGTACGAAATAACCAAAAGCACATTTCTCAGGAGTTCTTTTTTTATGGCAACCTCTACTCAGACGATGCCCGGCCCCAAGGCACAGGCATTGATCGAACGTGACGCCGCCGTGATTTCGCCCTCCTATACACGCGGCTACCCGCTCGTGATCGCGCGCGGCGAGGGCACAACCTTGTGGGACGTAGACGGCAACCAGTATATCGACTTCACCACCGGCATCGCAGTTAACGCTACCGGTCACGCGCACCCCGCCGTTGTGAAGGCGATTCAAGACCAGGCCGCCCAATTTATTCACATGTCCGGCACTGATTTTTACTACCGCCCGCAGATCGAAATGGCCGAGCGGTTAGCCTCGGTTGCGCCATTTGACGATGACGCGATGGTCTTTTTTGGCAACAGTGGGGCGGAAGCGGTGGAGGCGGCGGTCAAGCTGGCCCGCTATTACACCGGACGCTCCCAGTTCATCGCATTTTTGCACAGCTTTCACGGGCGCACGCTCGGCGCATTGAGCTTCACCGCCAGCAAGAAAATCCAGCGCGAGGGCTTTTTCCCGCTCCTCCCTGGCGTGACGCATGTCCCCTACCCCGATCCCTATCACCCGATCCTCAATGAAACCGGCTTTGCGGATCAGGGCGAGGCGGTCTTGGATTATATTGAGAACGAAATCCTCAAAACGAAAATTCCCGCCAATGAAGTCGCCGCGATTCTGGTCGAGCCGATCCAGGGCGAAGGCGGCTATGTGGTCCCGCCCGACGGCTTTTTGCCGGGACTGCGTGAACTGTGCGACCAGCACGGCATGTTGTTGATCTGCGACGAAGTACAAACCGGCATGGGACGCACCGGCAAATGGTGGGCTTCGGAACACTGGGACGCCCAGCCGGACATCATCACCACGGCCAAAGGGGTCGCCAGTGGGATGCCGCTTGGGGCGATCATCGCCCGCCGCGAGATCATGAGCGATTGGGCCCCAGGCGCGCACGCCAGCACCTTTGGCGGCAACCCCGTCAGTTGCGCCGCCGGGATTGCGACATTTGATCTGCTCAAGGACGGGCTGATCGCTAATGCCGCCGCGATGGGCGATTACATGATGGGGCAGCTCACCGAGATGCAAGCGCGCCATCCGAGCATCGGGCAGGTGCGCGGCAAGGGCTTGATGATCGGCGTGGAATTTGTGCTGGACCGCGACACCCATCAACGCGCGCCCGAACTGCGCAACGCGGTAGCGGATTATGCGTTTGAAGAAAATCTGCTGCTGCTCGGCTGCGGCGTCAACGCGATGCGCCTTATCCCCGCGCTAAACGTCAAGCAGAACGAGATCGATGACGCGCTGCTGATCTTCGAACACAGCATCGCGCGCGCGGAAGAAGAATATCTGTAAACCCGCGCTATTTTCTGGGGTATTGTAGGGGCGACCCGGTGGGTCGCCCTGGGCGAGGCGACGCCTCGCCCCTACCGGACATAATCAAGATTGCATTCCCTCATAATCCGCGCGCAGCAAGCCAAACAACAGGTGATCGTAAAACTGCCCATTCAGATACCACCGTTGGCGCAAACACCCGTCCTGCTTAAAGCCGCATTTTTCCAGCACGCGCACCGATCCAACATTGCCGCCGGTCACATCGGCCTCAATCCGATGCAAATTCAGCGCGGCAAACCCCCACCGTAAAATGCCGTGTATGGCTTCTGTCATCAAGCCCCGCTGCCAGTACGCGCGATTGAGATCATAGCCAATCTCCCCGCGTCGATGCGCCCGATTCCAGTAGTTATAGCCCGCCGTGCCGATCAGCAAAGCGTCACCTGCCGGGTTACTTTTCAGTGTCAGCCCCCAGCGCAGCCCGTGTTGCAGTTCAAACTGCCGCGTCGCCCAATCGTAAACCTGCGCTTCGGTCTGCTCGATAGTAGCGTAGGGTTCCGCATTCTGATCCAGAAAATAGCGGCAGGTTTCCGCATCCCCAAAAATGGCGTGCAGCGCGGGCAGATCGGCGCGTGTCATCTGGCGCAACCGCAACCGATCCGTTTCGAGGATCGGGAAGTGGTGAAAATCGAACAACTCCGGCATGGCTGGCGTTCCTCTCTCAAATATGCTACGGTTCAGACCATCACCATACCCACAAGGATCATATTATGCCAACCTATCGGTTTACATTTTTCGTTGACAGGCTTACGATTCCGCGCTATGCTCATTCTAGACTGACCAGTCAGTCTAGATAGTTAGTTTAGCGGAAAGGAACAAAAAGCATGTTCACGGGACGTATACACGGTGTAACGAGTCTGTTGTCGGTCGGGATCGCGGTGGGATTAGCAGCAGGGGTGATGTTCAGCGAAGCGACGGCGCTCGGCGCGGCCTATCTGGTGCTCGGCGCAGGGAGCATGGTGGCGATTGTTTATGCGTATTGCGCGAAATGTCCGTGTAAGGCGCACTGCGGGCACATCATCCCCGGCATCATCGCCACGCGGATTCACCGCACCCCCGGCCCCTATACATCAGCCGAATATAGCGTATTGGGCATTACGTTGGCACTGATCATCGGTTTGCCGCAAATCTGGTTGTGGCAGCATACAGGCTTGTTCGTCGCGTTTTGGGTGCTAACCGGGATCGGACTGGTGCAGATTCGGGCATTTGTCTGCCGGGCGTGTCATAATGGGTACTGTCCGTTAAATCAGGGATTCCGAAAATCCATAGGTTAACATCGCGTAATGACTCACCAACTCAATCGCATCACTGCCCTAATGCTGATCGGCTTTCTGCTGGTAGCGGTGGCGCTCGGCTTCTGGTCTGTGATCCGCGCCGATGATCTACTCGCGCGTGACGACAACGCCCGCACCGTGATCGCGGAACAGGCGATCCAACGCGGCGCGATCTGGGACCGGCATGGCGACCTGTTAGCCTACAGCGAGGCAGACGCTAAAGGTGTGATGCAGCGCGTGTATCCGTTACCGGAAACGGCGAGTGCGGTAGGTTATTACAGCTTCACGTATGGCGCGGCGGGGATCGAAGCGGCGTATGATGCGGAACTGCGCGGCGAGGCGTGGATCAGCGAGTGGGAAGCGCTGGTCGATGACACGCTGCACCGCACGCTGACCGGCGGAGATGTGCGCGCGACGATTGATCGTGGGGTGCAGGACGCCGCCGCCACCGCCCTCGGTGATCGGTCCGGCGCGGTGGTCGTGGTCGAAGTGCCATCGGGCCGCGTGCTGGCGATGGTCAGCCAACCGAGTTTTGATCCGAACACCTTAGACGAACAATGGGACGATCTCACCACCGATCTGGAGACAAGCCCCCTGCTAAATCGCGTCACAACGGGCCTTTACCAACCGGGCGGCGCGCTGCAAACGGTGATTCTCGCGGCGTTGGTGGGCGCATACACCGATCTGCCGAATTCCGGCGCGGCGGTGCTGAACATGGTTGTGCCGAATGCGCGCGAACCTGTCGAAGTCAACGGTCTGACGCTGACCTGTCTGGAGGGGACGCCGGAACGCGATCTGACATTGGCGGAGGCGTATGTATACGGCTGTCCGGTGACCTTCGCCCATGCCCTGAACGAATCGCAGAATGACTCGCCTGTGCCCACTGCCGAACGGTTATGGGAACGCTTCGCGGCGTTTGGCCTGCTGGCCGCACCTGACCTCGCAGGGTTTGATACGGCGATTGCGGAAACATTGCCCGATCCGTTCACGGCGGAAACTCCGGCGGACGTGCTGCGCGCGGCATTGGTCGGGCAAGGCGATCTGACCGTGACGCCGTTGCAGATGGCGCAGATCGTGGCGGCGATTGCGAATCGCGGCACAGCGATTCCACTGCACCTCGTCGATGCAATCCGCCCCCCTGACGCGGATCAGGATGAAGATGCATGGCAGTTGATCGCCACACCTGCCAGCGAACCGGCGTTAATGCGCTCCGATGTGGCGGCGGCGCTGCGACTCGCCATGTTGGAAGCGGCGGCGCAGAGTCCGCAAGTGAGTCAGGCGCGGCGCGGCGATCTGGTGTTGTACGGGCATACGGCGCTCTCGTTCGCGGGACCGCCGATGACGCCGTATGCGTGGTTTGTGGGCTTTGTCGATCAGACCGGGCGGCATACCGGAGGATCGGACGTGACCGCGATTGCCGTGGTAGTCGTGATCGAGGATGAGGCTGATCCCGGTACGGCGGCAAGTGTCGCAGGGGCAGCGTTCGCGGCGGCGAGTGAGTGATCATTTCACCACAGAGACAACAAAGGCGCTGTGAACAGCGACACAGAGAAAAATCATTCTTGAGAAGCTAATTCAGCCAACACACAATATAGCAATTCCAGCACAACATTTTTCACCGATTCCCGATCCCCCAGATCGAACGGCACAATGGGCACAAACTCAGGAATCCGCAGCACGATCCGCAGATCGTCAATGGGCCACACGTCGGGGGAATTGTGGTGATTGGCCGCGATGATGTAAGGTAGATGACAATACGCGCGGAACGACTCGACCATAGATCGTGACTCTCGAAACGTGCCGGGGTCAACACCATCAATGATAATAATAAAACCAAGAGCCTTATCGCTTATCATTTCCCATATGAAATCGATCCGACGATTTTTTGGTGTGCTAAAAAAATACACATTGCGGCAGTCGTCAATCGCGATGCGGCCAAACGGTATATAATCGGGTGCTTCTATCTCCGAAATTGCGTCGATAAAAATCTGTTCGTTATTATATGATGGATCAATGACGATAATTTGGTAGGTCTCAGGGTTACTCATAATTGAATCGCATCCATAATCGACTTATTGCTTCCATTCTACCCCACGCGCCCAATCCCCCATCCTCCCAAAATTTGACCGTTTGCCATTCGCCCCACTCAGCAGTATCCTCTTGCTGGTGTGTGTACGACTTCCACAAGGAGAAGAACAGATGTTACGCAAAACAGGCTTTTTACTCATCATGACACTGCTAATCGCGGGGCTGCTGCCCGCCGCGATTTACGCGCAAGATACAGAAAATACAGAAGATGCAGTCATTGGCGACTGTGGCGATCCGGCCACGCTGATCAGCGAGGTACAGGGTGACGGACTCGCCTCGGAATTGGTCAATACCGAGGTCACGGTAGAGGGCGTGGTTACGGCTGATTATCAGGAAAGTAACCAACTGCAAGGGTTCTTTATGCAGGAAGAAGCCGCCGATGCCGACGATGATCCGGCCACTTCGGAAGGCATTTTTGTCTACAAGAGCGGTCAGGCAGTCGAAACCGGCGATCTGGTGCGCGTGACGGGCAAAGTCATTGAACTGAAAGCGTCCGGCGTATCGCTCACGCAGTTATCGAACATCAAATCGCGCGTGACCGTGTGCGGCGCGGGCGAAGCCATCGCACCTGTTGAGATCACGCTGCCGGTAGATGCGGTGGACGATCTCGAACCGTTTGAGGGCATGGTTGTTAGTTTTTTGCAGGAATTGACCGTCAACGATATTTATAACCTGGGGCGCTACGGCGAAATTTTGCTATCGGTTGAGGGACGTTTGTACGAGCCAACGAATGTCGCGCGGCCCGGTTCGCGCGCGCAAGCCGTCGCCGAGGATAACGCGCGCCGTTCGATCATCCTGGACGATGGCAGCCCGGAACAAGACAGCGATCCGACGTTGTATCCGGCAGGCGGACTGAGTGCCGAAAACACGATCCGCGCGGGCGATACCATCACGGGGATCACCGGCGTGCTGGATCAACGGTATGGCGATTATCGCATTGAACCGCTCGCAGTGGGCGAATTTGTCCCGACAAACGCCCGCACCGCAGCGCCCGATCCGGTCAATGGGCGATTGACAGTCGCGTCATTTAACGTGCTGAACTACTTCAACGGCAACGGCGAAGGCGGCGGTTTCCCCACGCCGCGCGGCGCGAACACACCGTTTGAATTTGAGCGGCAGGAATCCAAACTCGTAAGCGCGATTCTGGCGATCAATGCGGATATTGTGGGCTTGATCGAGATCGAGAATGATGGCGATGGACCAGAAAGCGCGGTGGCGTCACTGGTGGATGCGCTCAACGAAGCCGCAGGCGAAGAACGCTATGCTTATGTGCCCGATCCCGCCGGTTGGGTCACGCGCGACGGTGACGCGGACGAAATCAAGCAAGCGATCATCTACAACCCGGCAACGGTGCGCCCGACTGGTGATCCGGTCATGACAATAGAGCCACCCTACGATGGCCGCCGCCCCCCGCTTGCCCAGGCGTTTATCGAGGAACAATCGAACCAACAGTTGATCGTGGTCGTCAATCACTTCAAGGCAAAAGGCTGTGATGGCGCAGCCGCCGCCGGGGATGGCGATCAGGGTGATGGGCAAAGCTGCTGGAACAACGAACGCATGTTAGCCGCACAGCGCCTCGCGGATTGGCTGGCGACGAATCCCACCGGGATCACCGATCCTGACGTGCTGCTGATCGGTGATTTTAACGCCTATACATTCGAAGACCCGATGATGATTTTGGCGCAAAACGACTATGTAAATCTGATGCCGGAATTTGCAAGCAGCCCGGCCTATTCGTACATCTACTATGGGCAGGCGGGCGCGCTGGATCACACCCTGGCGAGTGAGTCACTGCTGCCGCAGGTTTCCGGCGTCACAACCTGGCACATCAACGCGGACGAAGCGCATGTGCTGGATTACAACGTCGAGTACAAGACAGCGAATCACGTTGAAACGCTGTACGCGCCGGATGCGTACCGTTCCTCGGATCACGATCCGGTAGTGATCGGGTTGATTCTGGGCAGCGAAGACCCGGTAATCATGACGACGACGCCGAAACCGACTGAGGAACCAACAGTTGCGCCGACGGAAGAACCGACTATCGCGCC
>JAFGJA010000208.1 GCA_016929355.1 Anaerolineae bacterium
GATGACGAAGCCACCTGGCTTTTTGACCTGGAACCAGCTTTCGGCACAGAACCGAAATTCTTTGACGCGGAAACGACCTACAGCTATATCCGCGCGTCGTAACCCGAATCTTTAGCGGGCGGGGCCGTATTTCGCATGTCCCGCCGCTTTTTCCCCACCGCTCACCCTGCATTATGCCCATTTTGTCCCTCCAATAGCCAGATCGATCTGGTCAGGGCGGACGGCGCGCGCTACAATCGCCCACAGAGTACGCTATAACAACATGGCATATTTTGGGAGAATTTTCGATGGGCATTCGTCAGGTGTGGCGAATAGGGATCGTCTCACTGCTGGCAGCCGGTTTGCTTTGGCATACGCTGAGCCAGCCAAACGCGCTGAACCAGGTTCAGGCTGCGCCAGCATGGGATATAGCACCGGACACAGCACAACAAGACGCAACGCCAACCCCCGTCCTGGCAACAGTGGCGGTGGAGCGGGCGATTGTGTTTCCCCAGCCGGATCGCACTGCCGAGCCATTAACATATCTGTATGAACGCGAGCGCGTACCCGTTTATGGGCAATCGCCGGACGGCGCGTTTCTGTTTGTGCCGGTGGGCAATCTATGGGGCTGGATTATCGCGGCGCAGGTCGATCTTGAAGGCGATCTGGCGACAATCCCGATCATTGAACAAACCGCCCCTCTCGCCACGCCAACCATGACAATCACGCCGTTTCAGGCAACGCCGGTCCCGACGGTGAACAGCACTTTCCCGACGCACACCCCGCTCCCAACGCAAACGCCCGCCGCCACTACACCGGCTGATAGCGCCGCGAACAGTGCGGCAGATGATACCGACGAGATGCCCCTGCTGCCCGGTGTGCCACCGCCCATCGCCATCACCTTGCCGGACAACTGGCAAGCAGCCGATTTAGTCGTACCGTTTCAAACCTTTGATGGTGAAATCCACGACGCGCCGTTGACGATCTATTTCGGGCAGCTTGCGCCGGATGTAACCGCCTTCATTTATCTGTATTGGGGCTTCCCCAATACCATCGATTACATCACGGGCGAATACAATCTCTGGGCCGATGGGGTGCAGATTTTGCGCGGATCACTGCTCGGCGACTCCTGCAATATCGGCCTCTACGATCAGCACATGTATGAAGTGGGTGGTGTTGAGGGGATCGGTGCGCCATATCAGGCGGCGGACTGCGAAGACGAAGCAGATACCGCCGGATGGTTTAGCGTCATGCGCGTGCAGGATGGCACGTTCGCGTTTTTCGTAGCGGTTGAACCCTGGGACGCGCGCGATCCTTATCAGGCGACGCTGCAAGCGATCTTAGACACGGTGGTCTTTTTCCCACCGGACGAAGACTAGCAAGGAACAGCAGGACAAAAATAACTCGTGGCTGGTAAACTAGATCGAATCATCGTGATAGACCTGGAAGCAACCTGTTGGGATGGCCCGACTCCACCCGATCAGGAATCCGAAATTATCGAAGTGGGCGTTTGTATGCTGGATGTCAAAACCGGCGAACGTTCCCAGAAACAAAGCATCATCGTCAAGCCGGAACGCTCTCGCGTGAGCGAATTCTGCACGGAACTGACCACGCTCACCCAGGCGGACGTGGAGCACGGCGTATCCTTCGAACACGCCTGCCAGATTCTCCGGCGCAAATTCCGCGTGCGGGATCGCACCTGGGCCAGTTATGGCGATTATGATCGCCGCCAGTTCATCAAACAATGTGATCAGAAGGGGATCAAATACCCCCTTAGTGCGACACATATCAACGTTAAAAACATGATGGCCGTTCTCTATGGGCTGCACAGTGAAGTTGGTTTAGTGCAGGCGATGGCGATCATGGACCTGCCGTTAGAAGGCATACACCATCGCGGGCACGATGACGCATGGAATATCGCGGCGCTGCTGGCAAAAATGTTGCAGCAGTGGCGGAATGGGCATTAGCTGTTAGCTTTTTTCAGGAGTCACCCTTGAAACACCGTTTAACCATCACCGGACTGATCATCATACTCATCACTCTGCTGCTCGTCCCCTTCAGCACTACCACCGCGCAGCAGACCACCCCTTCACGCGCGATTGTGCGCACCGACTTCCAGTTCATCCGGCAGGGGCGCGTGGGCGTAGTCCACGTCACCGGAGCGGATATTATCGAAGTGCGCGCCGTGTTTCAGGAGCGCGTGCATTACTTCTACCAGGAAGGAAACGATTTTGTCGGGCTGCTCGCCGCCGATATGGAATCCGACATCGCCCCCTATGAAATGCAGTTGTGGATTAAATACGCTGACGGAACCGGTGAGCGGATTGATCAAGACATTCAGGTCGAATCGGGCGAATTTGGGCGTTCGGATGTGACCATTTCCCAACGCCTCGTGCCGCTCCTCGATCAAAAAGTCGAAGATGCCGAAATGGCGCGCCTGTTCAACATTCTGAATCGCTTCACACCGGAACGGTATTGGGCCAATTCATGGTTTATCGCTCCGTCCACCGATGAACCGATTGGCTGGTTTGGCACATACCGCCTGTTCAATGAAACATACTGGAAACGGCATACCGGCGTGGATGTACGGATGGCGATTGGCACACCGATCATGGCGATGGCCGATGGGCGCGTGATGCTCACCGAAATGATGGACATTCGCGGCAACTATACGCTGATCGATCACGGTTGGGGCATCTATAGCGGCTACGCGCACCAATCCGAATTTCTAGTCGTGCCCGGTCAATGGGTGCGGCAAGGCGATGTGATCGGCTTGAGCGGCCTTAATGGACGTTCGGCGGGCGCACATCTGCACTGGGAAATGAGCGTGGCGGGAACCTGGATCGATCCCGAAACGTTTGTCGAGATGAAACTGGTCACGCCGGATTCAACCGAGATCGTGGAGCAGCCATGAGCGACCCTAAATCTAGCGACCCTAAATCTACTGCAAAACCGGCAGTTACACCGATCAAGCCCTGGACAACAATCGCATCCGAGGAATTGCTCGCGCGGCGGCCCTGGCTCAGTGTGAGCGTGGAGCATGTGCGGCTGCCGAACGGCCACGAGATTCCCGACTACTACAAGATCGAGATGCCGGAATGGGCGCAGGTCTTTGTCCTGACCGCAGACGGGCACGTCGCCATGATCGAGCATTACAAGCACGGCCCGGAGGTCATCTCCTTAGAACTACCCGCCGGGTATCTCGATCCCGGTGAAGACCCCGAAACCAGCGCCCGCCGCGAACTGCGCGAAGAAACGGGTCTTGCCGCGTCCGATTGGCGCTACCTGGGCCGCTATTTCATGGATGGCAACCGGGGCTGCGGCGCATCTCACATTTTTCTGGCGCAGAATGCGCAGCAGGTCGATACACCGCATCTCGAAGCGTCCGAGATCATCGCGCAGCATCGCCTGACGTTGGACGAAGTGCGCGCGGCGTGGTTGGGCGGACGCATCACGAATCTGTCCACCATCGCGGCAGTGGGACTGGCGTTGGCGGCGTTGGCGCAGGATGAAGCTAACCCCTCAACCTGAGCAATCTCTGGTTGCCGCCTTCCCCGCAAGTAGGGGCGACTTTGCAAACCCTCCCCTACAGAAATCAGGAGAGCGGGCCGGGGGGGTGAGGTACAAAAACACAACGGAGTGGTAACAGATAACAATGATCGTCAAAATACGCCCCGCGCGTGAAGTCGATTTACCGGGTGTCGCTGCCGTCTTGCAGGACGCCTTTAGCGACAAAATGCGCATCATCTTCGGGGATCAGCCCGCCAAAGTTCGCACGCTGTTGGAAGCGGTGTATATTGGCCCGGTACGGCGCGGCTATGATGGCGTCCTCATCGCGGAACACGCGGGGCGCGTCGTGGGTACACTGCTGATCGAACCGATGGATCACACGCCAGCCGAAAGCCGCGTCTACGAAAATATCGCGGTGCGCGAGTTTGGTGTGCCGCGTATGCTGCTGGCGTCATTTCTGCTGTGGCTGGTCGGATACCGCCCCGCGCGCAATGAAGCGTATATCAGCGATGTGGCGGTGGCATCCGATTGCCAGGGCGAAAGCGTCGGGCAGCAGTTGATGACCTATGCCGAACAATGGGCGCGGGATCAGCAGCGCGCGCGCCTGACGTTATGGGTCGCAGCGAGCAATGAACCAGCGATCCACCTGTACCAAAAAAGCGGGCTGGTGATCAGCGAAACGCGCTCAAGTTGGCTCACCCGACTGGCCTATGGCATTCAGGAATGGCATTTCATGGAAAAGGCCCTCACCCCATCGGAACCCTCATCGTTGATCACACGGACTTGATCAACCCAGCCGAACATCCTAAAACATCCTTGAAATGTTGATCACCCTGCTTTAAACTTGATCGGTTATCCTATTATCGACCCTATCCATCTCATCGTAACCTCGTTTCCGATCCGGGGTTGTATTCTATGGTGGCGTTAGTAGTCGTATTAGCGGGGATTGATCAATCTATGCGTGTCGCGCTGTTTACCGAGACGTTTTTGCCAAAAGTCGATGGCATTGTTACTGTGTTGGTCCTGTTGATGGACCACTTGATTAAGCGAGGCGTTGAATTTGTCGTTGTTGCGCCGAAAATCGGCGATGATCTGACCAACTATCGCGGCCAACCGGTGATCGGCGTGCCCGCGATGCCGCTGCCCTTCTATCCTGAACTCAAATTCGGCCCGCCGACGATCAACACCTACCGCGAAGTCAAGCGCTTCCACCCGGATATTGCCCATTTCATCCACCCGACGCTGGTCGGCACGGGCGGCATTTTTATGTCCAAGCGGCTGAACATTCCCACGCTGGCCTCATTTCACCTCGATCTGGCGAATTTCGCGCATCACATGGGCGTGGGCTTCATGGAGCCAATCGTGTGGTGGTATCAACGCCAGAATTTCAACGCGGCTGATTATGCATTGGCCCCGTCACGCCTCGTGCAAACGGATATGCTCAATCATGGTGTGAAAAAGGTCGGGCTGTGGCGGCGTGGTGTCAACGCGGATCAGTTTCACCCGCGTTGGTTGGATGCCGATATGCGGATGCGCTTGAGTGATGGGCATCCCGCAGACCCGATCCTGCTGTATGTGGGGCGACTCTCCGGCGAAAAGCAGATTCACAAAATCCGCCCGGTGTTGGAGCAAGTGCCCGGTACGCGGCTGGCGATTGTGGGTGATGGTCCCGAACGCGGCGAACTGATGCAGCACTTCAAGGGCACGAATACTAAATTTATGGGCTATCTGCGTGACGCAGAACTCTACAGCGCGTTTGCCAGCGCGGATATGTTCGTTTTCCCCTCCGCGATGGAAACCTTCGGCCTCGTGCTGATCGAAGCGATGGCGTCCGGTTTGCCGGTGGTGACATCGCGCGTCGGCGGCGTGGATGACATGGTGCGGCCCGGCGTGAACGGCTATGTGTTCAATGTGGGCGATGTGCGCGGCATGATCAACGGTGTGCGCGCGATCCTGACCGATCCGAGCAAGCGCACGGTCATGGGCCGCAATGCGCGCTTATTCGCCGAAACGCAGTCCTGGCCCGCCATGATGGATGAACTCGTGACGTGTTACGCCGATTTGATCAGTGGGCGCGTGCCGTCGATCTAACCCCTCCCTAAATCCCTCCCCGCAGGCAGGGAGGGACTTCATTCCTTTCCCCTACTTGCGATACCGTTGGCGAATTCTTTCGCGGTTTTTTGTAGGGGCCGACCAATGTGTCGGCCCGGTTGAGCACACGCTCAACACGTTTTTGTGCGGCGTTGCCGCACCGGGAGCACACATGGGTGCTCCCCTACAAAAGCCCCAGACCCCCTCAGAATTCAAAATTCAGAAAACAGATTACAGAATTATTAGTAAGGCCGGACGCAACGAAACCCAAGAGAGCTGAGCCAGTACTGAGGATTCCCGCCGTTGCGATACGCCGCGCGGAAGAAGTTTGAATATGAATTGATCCACGAGCCACCCCGCAACACACGCGAGATATTAGTATTATCATTACTTTCACGGCCATCGTCCACTGTATACGGATAGTCCTCGTAGATTGTATTCACCCATTCCCACATATTACCGCTCATGTCATAGGCATCCACCCACGACGTGCCTGTGGACAGACTGCCTACCGGGGCTGTGCCTTCACTTGAACTCCGATTCCCTACAACTTTACCCCAATCAAACTCATTCCCCCAGGGATATTCCAGCGCATCCGGCCCACGCGCAGCATACTCCCATTCAGCCTCGGTGGGCAAACGCGCCCCCCGACTCTCGCAAAAATCGCGCGCCTCAAACCATGTAATGTTTTCGCGGGGGCGATCATCACCGGAAAACGCAGAATCATTAGCCGCCTGCCCATTAAACGTTGCAAACTGGGCATTGCTCACTTCATAGCGGTCAATCCAGAAGGGTTCATCAAAACAGACTTCATTTACAGGTTTTTCGTCATCATCACCAGTTTCACTGCCCATCATGAAACACCCCGCCGGAACCAACACCATCTCCACACCATCAAATTTCTGCACAAATGGTTCCCAATCGTTGTTGCTGCCGTTGAACGTTTCCGCCAGTTGTAATGGGCTGAGGGTCGGTGTGAGCGTCGGCGTCGGCGTCGGCGTAAGCGTCGGCGTGGGGGTGTCTGTCCAACTCTCGATCCACGCCTGGGTCAGTGTTTGCGCCACGACCGTCTGCCAATATTCCTTTGTGGCGGTGGCGTCCAGGGTAGGCGTGTAAGTAAGCGTTGAAGTCGGGGTAGGCGTGGGTGTATCGGTAAAAGCGTCCGCCGTTTGCGTATACTCCAACCATACTTCTTGATCGGGTGGGATCGTCGCGGTAGGCGTTTCGGCGGGCGAATTGGTTGGTTCAGGTGGTGGCATGTCGGTGGGCGTGGATGTATCGTTCTGTGCGATCTGCGTTTCCGGCGTAGATGATGCGGACGGATCACCACCGTCCAATAGACCACTCACCGCCAGCGCAAGCGTCACGATCACGATCAGCGCGATCACCACCCCAAGCACAATATAAGCACGTGGAAAACCTTCGCCCTGAGTGGGTAATGGTTTTTGTAACGGAAGTTGGATACTCGGATCGGTGGCTGACAATGGCGCGAGTTGGATTCCATTGCGCCGCAGTTCGGAATGGAGTTGAGCAAACGCCGTATCGTAAGCCTGCGTGTGGAAATCAACGTATTGGATGCGCCGCAATTGGAAATGTACACGCGCGGGCTGCCATAAGACCGGCAGAATCGGCTTGCGATCATCCAGATACGCCTGCCACTCATCCTCAACATTGCGCGATCCCATCGAGTCAGGCGAGATGATCACGATCATCACCTCGCACATATTCAAGCCCTGTTGGATCGCGGTACTCCACTTCATCCCGGCAGGAATATCATCGACATCAATCCATACATCCGCACCGAGCGCATCAAGATCAGATGCCAGATGCCGGGCAAAATCCTCGTTTTTCCGGCTGTAAGAAATAAATATGCGCGCCATAAAAGCCCCTCATCGCAGCGTCATACCAGACACACGCCCCTATTATGCGCGGGATGTAGTCATGTTGCAACCATATTAAGCACTTTTCACCCACTGTCAGCAAATGTCAGCAATGTCAGCGAATTGGGAGCTTCCGGTCAGCCATACAAACACATTTGGGCGTATACTGGAATCGGATAATTCGGGGATGTCTCGCGTAGATGTCCAATGATAAGGAGGTGGAGTGATGTCTCCCTGGTTAGGTGCATTATTAGGTGTCTTGCTGGTAGCTTTTGTCACGTTTCTGGCCTCGATTCGTATGGTGCAGGAATACGAGCGCGCGGTGGTATTCCGGTTCGGGCGGCTGCTCAAACGTCCGAAGGGGCCGGGGCTGTTTCTCGTTTATCCTTACGGCATTGATCGCATCGTGAAAATCGATCTGCGCGTGGTCACGCTCGATATTCCGCGTCAGGACTGCATCACGCGCGATAACGTGACGGTGGGCGTCAATGCGGTAGCCTATTTTCAGGTCGTAGACCCCTTGCGCGCAGTAGTCGCCGTGAATAATTACCACAATGCCACGTTTCAGATCGCGCAAACCAGCCTGCGCAGCGTGATCGGGCAGGTGGAACTGGATGAATTACTCAGCCAACGCGAACAGGTGAACCAGAATTTGCAGCATATTATTGATGCGGAAACCGAACCCTGGGGCGTGAAGGTGAGCGTGGTCGAGATCAAGGACGTGGAACTGCCGCCGCAGATGCAGCGCGCGATGGCCCGTCAAGCCGAAGCGGAACGCGAAAAGCGCGCCAAGATCATCCATGCGGAAGGTGAATATCAGGCCGCGCAGCAGTTGCATCAGGCCGCGATAACCATTGCGAAGGAACCCACCGCGCTCCAACTGCGCTATCTGCAAACGCTGACTGAAGTCGCCGTTGAGAAGAACTCGACGATCATTTTCCCCGTACCGATTGATTTTCTCTCGGCGCTGACCGAGGCGTTGGGGCAGAATAACAAACGCCCGCCGCGTTAAGTGTTTCCGGGAGATAAGCGGCCTCACCCCCTAATGTATGCTGCGCATACGACCTCCTGCCAAGTCGGAGAGGGAGACTTAAGCGCACGCCTGACTCCCCCTCTCCACGCATAGAGAGGGGGCCGGGGGGTGAGGTAAATAGCAACGCTTTCACGCTAGCGCACCAGGGCGGATCCGCCCCTACGAAACGAACTACTCCGCAATACCGCCATGTTCAGCGCAGGCTTCCATTTCCCACTGCGCCTGCGCATTGTCACCGTGCGTATCGATGAACAGATGCACCGCGTCATATTCGGTGAACAGGTATTCGTGCAGACGCGGGCGCGTACCATCCACACAGTCCTTACCCCAGACGATCCCGCCCTCAAACGTCGATTTCTGTGACAGATCAACATCCAGGCCCGACAGATCGTACAATTCAGCGCGGAAGACCCAGGTCGCAGGCGGGAAATAGTATTCCCACGCAATTTCGCCCTCTGGTGTCACTTCGAACACACGCCCGCCGCTACCTTCCGCGATCAGGGTATTGCCATTCGCCAGACGCTGTGCGCTGGAAATGAACGCCGAATAAAACGCTTCGGGCGGATCGGCTACGTACTGCCACACGATTGCATCCGGCCCGGTGGGTTCGTTGGGCAGCATGATATAGTTGCCATCGTCATCAACCGGCAGTTCAACTTCAATGATGGTCGAATAGGGGCGATTCGTGGTGTCGCCGTTGTCATAGACCAGCATATGCCCCGCGCCGGGATAGCCTTCGGGAATCCAACCGGGATCGTGCTGGTAATACATATGCTGTTCAGCATCGCCCACGCCATGCGCGGCGGGATTCCCCCACCGGAACAGGAGATCACCGGCGGGACCGGCGGCTTCTTCGGTGCTGATGCTGTGATCGATGATCCAGAATTCGCTGAAGGTGCGCGGGCTGAGGACGATCTGATCCAGATCGGCATGGTAAGCGACTGAATTGATATGCAACCAATCCGGATCGCGGTCCGGGTCCTGCGGGTAGTTGATGTTGATGCGGCCCGGATTTTCGGCGACCATGCCGTAATTCGCCAGTTCGGAATCATATTCCTGCACCACGTGATCCCACACATGCCATTCCCAAACAGTTTCGTTGGTCGCCGGATCGATTTCAAAAATGACCTCGCTCCAGATTTCGTCCGCATGTTCGCCATTTTCGTCCAACACATCCGGTTTCAAGCCATTCGCCAGCGCATCTTCACCTGTATGCCGCTCGAAGGCAATAATCAGAATGTGACCATTGGGCATATAGGCAATGTCATGATGGCCGACTTTGTTTTCTTCGCCAAAGTCATAAGACCAGACCGTTTCGCCATCCCAGTTCACTTCTTCAATGCGGTTGTTGGTAAAACCCCACATCCCGCCTTGACCAAATGCCTGATCGGGCAGCGAGGTTGTGCGCAGCAGGTTGCCATTGGGCAGCAGATACACTGATTGGCCCAAAAAGTTTTCATTGTCCCACGTCTTGACGACATTGCCTGCACGGTCCATCAGCACAGGCGAAGTAGACTGGATGATCGACGCCAAAATGTACCCATCAATGACATCCTCCGACGCCACCGTCAGCCCAACCGGGCGATCCGGGTCTGGCGCACCAAAACCGGGCGGAGC
>JAFGJA010000209.1 GCA_016929355.1 Anaerolineae bacterium
TACGCAGATTATAAGCGTGCGGTGGGCGAATAAGCCAGATTTGCCCGCGTCCCGCGCCTCCGTTATCATCGCCTGATACCATAATGCCCCCTCTCACCTACTTGCTTCCCCCTCTCTGCTTGCGGGGAGGGGTTAACCTCACCCGCGCGTAACGCGCCGCACGTCACCCACGACAAGTAACACCGTAAAATGACCGCTCACTGACCATGACTCCACAGAACGTTTGTGCTAAACTGTGTCTACTCCGGCGTACAAACCGGATCGCACACGGTCCTCCAAACACACGATCAGCAATCGGCGGGCGTGAACGGTGAGCCTCCCCATTGCCTGTCTTTCCCCTCTCCGTTGTCTGGAGAGGGGCAGGGGTTCCGTCCACCGCCACAAGCACTTATCTGCGCAGGACTGTGATCAGCCGGACGGCGAGTGCGATCCGGGGTTGTGCCGGAGGAAACACATAGACATCAAACACAAGGAGCGGGGAAGGGTGCATGAAGCGAGCAAAAACTGGGGACACATCAGGCCAACAGCCGCCGCGTGAACTGCGCGTTTGTCGCGCGATCCGGTTGTTGGCGCAGGGACTACCGGGGGCTGAGGTGGCCGGGGCGATCAATGTGCGCGAGAAGACGCTGGAAAACTGGCAGCAAGGCGCGGATTTTCAGGCGTTGCTGGCGTGCATGAAGGAAAACGGGCGGCTGCGTGATGCCTTTGCGACGCTGCAAGACCTGACGCCGGAAGCGATTGAGGCGCTGCACCGCGCATTGGAAGGCTCCGATGATCGCCTGGCGGTCCAGGCGGCGAAAGACGTACTGGATCGTGTGGGCATCATCTACCAAAAGGGAGGGGCAAATCAGGAGGCACATGAAACCATCATCCGCTTCGAATATGGCACACCGGACGGTCAACCTTATACGGCCCCATCCTGGGCAGATCGCCATCCTGCGCCACCCGGCACGATTCAAGGTGGTGGCGTGCGGGCGGCGCTTCGGGAAGACGGAGACGGGCAAGATCATGATGCTTGATCACGCCGCGCGGGGCGAGGTGTGTTGGTGGATCAGCCCGACGTTTCGCATGGCGGATGACGTGTGGCGCAGCTTAAAAGCTACGCTAGAGGGCGCCTGGCGCACCAAAAGCGAAGATATGCGGCGCATCGAGCTGCCGAATGGCGGCGTGATCCGTGTGCAAAGCGGGCATGATCCCGATGCATTGCGCGGCGCGGGGATCGATCTGGCGGTGCTGGATGAAGCGGCTTATCTGCACCCGGATGTCTGGCCCGCCGCGATCCGTCCGGCGCTCTCGGACCGGCGCGGACAGGCGTTGTTCCTCAGCACACCCAACGGGCGCGATTGGTTCTGGTCGGCGTGGATGCGGGCACAGAAAGCACAGCAAAAAGCCGGCAAAAATGGTGATCAAGCTGAGTGGCAGTCATGGCGTTTCCCGACCACCGCGAATCCGTTTATCGATCCGGCTGAAGTGGAATCCGCGCGCGACCTTTTGCCCGAACGCCTCTATCGTCAGGAATACCTGGCGGAATTTCTGGCGGATACGGGATCGGTGTTTCGCCATGTGGAAGAAGCCGCGACGGTGGAGCCAGGATCATCACCTGATCCGCACGAGAGCTACATCTTTGGCGTGGATTGGGCACGTTCGGGCGACTTTACGTGTATCGCGGTGCTGGCGATCAATGCGCAGCAGATTGTGGCGCTGGATCGCTTCAACGAGATCGGGTGGGCGTTGCAGCGCGGACGGTTGGCGGCGCTCTACGAAAAATGGCAACCTGACGCGATCTGGGCGGAAGCAAACAGCATCGGCGGGCCGAATATCGAGGCATTACAGGCGGAAGGTTTGCCCGTGATCGGGTTTCAGACCACCGCGAAAAGTAAGGGACCGTTGATCGAGTCGTTGGCCTTAGCCATTGAGCGTGCGGAATTAGCGCTGCTGCGCGATCCGGTGCTGATCGGGGAATTGCAGGCGTATGCGTTAGAGCGCTTGCCGAGTGGCCGGTTTACGTATAACGCTCCGCCCGGCGAGCATGACGATTCCGTGATCGCTACAGCGCTCGCGTGGCATGGGGTGACTCATGCCGGAACGGGGATTTCGTTCGTCTAAACAAAAAACATCTCACCACAAAGGCACAAAGAACACAGAGAAAATCAAAAGAAAAACCCTGTGATTTTTGTGGTGAATAACAAGGAGAAAATCCATTATGGCAACCATTATCGAACGGGCGCTGCGGCGCGTTGGGTATGTGAAGTGGCGTCCGGCCAGCGTGATCCATCGCGTGGATGCGGGCGTGATGGGCGAAGCGACTCCGATCACCGCGCCGGAGATCGGCGAAGCGGCGAAATATGCGGGCGTGTATATGGCGTCCCCCTGGGTGTATGTGGCGGTGAATCGTATTGCGGAGGCATCGGCGTTGGTGCAATTCCGCGTGTTTGAACGCAAATCTGCGGCGGGTGATGCCGTAGCGGGCGAGGTCGAGCGCAGCGAGGGCGAGGTCGCTACTCACGGCGACGTGGAAATCCCCGATCACCCCTTCGAGCAACTCCTACGCCGCCCGAATCCGTTCATGAGCCGCTTCGAGTTGATCGAGCAGACGGTGGGCAACCTGGAAATACACGGGAATGCGTACTGGTTCCTCGCAGGTGAACCCGGCGGCACGCCCCAGGAACTCTGGCCCCTGCGCCCGGATCGCGTCAGTATTGTGCCCGATCCGCAGCGCGGCGTGCGCGGCTATATCTATGAGGTCGATGGGCGGCAGATTCCGCTCGAAGCGGCGGAAGTCGTGCATTTCCGGCGCTGGCATCCATCCAACGATTACTACGGCTTGAGCGCGCTCGAAGCGGCGCGGCTGGCGGTGGAATCGGATCGCGCCATGTCGGACTGGAACCGGCGCTATTTTGGCGAAGGAATGGCCGTGCCCGCCGGAATCGTCGCCATTCGGGATCGCGTGAATGACGCGGATTTCGAACGCCTCAAACGTGAATGGCGCGCATCGTATGGCGGGCGCGAGCGCAAAACGGCTTTTCTGCGCGGGGCAGCGGTGGAGTGGCATAACGTTGGTCTGAGCCAGCACGATATGGATTTTTTGAACGCGCGCCGCTTCAACCGCGAGGAAATTTTCCAGATTTTCGGGATTCCGGTGGGCATGTTCAGCGAGAACGCCACCGAAGCGAATGCCCTGGTTGGGGAGCGTGTATTCATCGAGCGGACGTTGTGGCCCAAGCTGGTGCGCATCGCGGAGAAGATCACGACGGACCTGCTGCCCTTTTACGGGACCGGACACGGTGCTGGTTTAACCGGGCGTTTTGACGACATCCGCCCGCAGGATCAGCAGACGCGCCTGGAGGAAATCCGCGTGGCGCGCGATGTGCTGACGGTGGATGAGATGCGCGCGCGGTATTTCCAGTTGGGGCCGATACAAGCCCCTCCCCCGGCCCCCGAAAAACCTCACCCCCTGGCCCCCTCTCCACGCGGCGGAGAGGGGGAA
>JAFGJA010000210.1 GCA_016929355.1 Anaerolineae bacterium
CCACCGGGAACCGGAGCCGGAGTCGCGCCCGCCTCACCTACCGCGTTATTCACGGCATTATTCACAGCGCTATTCACAAAAGCCACCGTCGCCTGCGGTTCGATCTCCCCGGTATCCGGCGCAAGATGCGCTTCATTGGTTTCGATCACGCCCCGCGTCGGTGACGCCGTACTGACCGGCAAATTCTGCAACGGCGCGGCCTCGACCCGCACACTCGCGGAACCGATCACGGGCAGCACTACCGCGATCACCAGCAGCATCACCGCCGCGAAGGTGACACCGGGCAGCCAGAGTTGCAGGGGCAGCCGGTCCTGCCAGCGCTGCGCCCGGACATCCTGCATCACGCCTGCGAAAACTGTCGCCAGTTGGCCGGACTGAGTCTGGTATGGCGACACATAACCAAGTGTCGGAAATTCGCGCGCCAAATCCAAAGCGGCGCGTTCCTGCCGGGCTAACTCGGCGCGACATGAATCGCAGACGCGGACGTGATTCACGACCTGCGCGCGTTGGGCGGGACTGAGCCGCCCCTCAAGATAACGGCTGATCAGGTGGGTGATATGGTGGTGTTGCATCGCTTGGTTGCTCCCGATCCCAGGCTCATATATTCCAGAGTTCCCCCAACGCGGCGCGATCTTCGACGCTCATCGCGCGGCGTAATTGTTCGTGCGCCAATCGGACACGACTTTCGGCGGTTTTCTGCGGACAGTCGATAATCTCGGCCATCTCACGATACGTTAGCCCCTGTCCGTACCGCAGCGCCACCGCTTCCCGCAGCCGGGGTGACAGCGTCGTTAGCGCCTGCTCCAATGATCCGCGCACCTCGGCCCAGACTGCGCGCACTTCGGGCGCTTCATCATCGGGCGCGGGTGGTTCGATCCCGATATTCAGCAAATTGGTAAGCGCAACGGTTGGCAGCCACTTACGCCGCCGCGCATTGCGACACCGGCTGATGGTGATGGTGTATAACCAGGTGCGGAATGCGCCGCGCTTTGGATCGTAGCGATCCAGGTTGCGGAAGGCATAGACCAGCGACTCTTGCAAGACATCTTCGGCGTCTTGCTCGACCAATAACACGCTGTACGCCAGCCGGTAAAGGTTCGGTGCGTAACGCTCATACAAGGTCGCGTAAGCCTCCTGATCGCCGGACAAACACCGCGCGATCAGGTCAGGCAGGTCTGGATCGTTGTTAGGCCGTTCGTAGGTTTCGTTTGTCATGCTAAAAATACACTCTTCTTGTTGTTTATCCTCAGTGCCGCACCCCCTCTTACCGTGTGCGGGTTGCGTAGGGGCGACCCGGCGGGTCGCCCTGGGCGAGGCGACGCCTCGCCCCTACAGGAATTTATCTTAAACAGCCCTTACTCCGGCAGCACCTGCTCCACACCGTACACGTCGTTGCGCACCCACAGGATGAGTTGTTCGCCGGGGGCCGGTTTCCAATGTGAATCGCTGCGATAGAACCACAGCAGCGCATCTTTCCACGACAACGTGCCACGATCCCAGGTCTGGCGCATGATCAAATCTTTGCCGATGTAATCCGCGCCCATGACGGTCTGCGCATCCGATGCGGGCACTAAAACGGCGGCGCTGCTCACTTCCGGGCCGAGGCCATCCACAAAAACGGCGTTCGGAAAATCGCGCAGCGCCCACGCCAGCGCGCCATCATCGGGAACCTGCGCCGTGATCGCCATCAGGTGCGGCTCGCCGGTATCGCGCAAACTCATCTCGCGCAGCGTGTCACGCAGTTCGAAGGCGTCGGCAGTCACGGCGTCCGTATACCACAATTCGCGCGGATCACCGGGCGTTTGCGAAGCGACCTGCCCCCCGAGGCCAAAACTGATATAGAGCAGAAAACCCAATGAGCCAAGCGCAAACCCGCGCCACGCGATCCGCGCCCCCCAAATGCTGCCCATCAGCAAAAACAGCACCAGATTCAGCAGGCTCACCAGCACCACCACCACAAACCGCATCTGGATATTGCCGAGGACATGCGCAAAAACCAGCACGCCATCCTGCACATCCACCGATCCGGCCTGGGGATCGTAATTGGTCGTATTCAAATAGACGCCGCTCGTTAATGCTTTGGTCAACGCGCCAAACCGGGTCACACCGCCGGGGAGATCGGCCAGCAGCCATTTACCAAGCAGGACCAGACTCAAACCCACTGCCATCCACAGGCTAAACGTGAGCAGCGCGTGCGCGGTGATTGTCCAATTGGGCACTTGCCAGAGCGAATGGGCGCGCTCCACCAGCCAGTTGGTGATCATCAAGCTAACCAGAAGGCTGAGTGGGACCGTCAGCCAGAGGGCATGAGCCGCGTCTGCCCCGGCATAAACCACCGACCAGAATAAACCCGCCAGCGCCCAACCCACCAGCGCGCGCTCGAAAAATCCGCCCAGCGTCACCGCGCGATAGGCCGCGATCAAACCGAAGATGAGCAGCCCTGTTTCATAACGAAGCGCAATCCAGAACGGGAATGCAATCGGGGCATTATCGGTGCGGGTGAAGAAACCTTCGAAGCCCGCCGCCAACACATTGCCGATGACGGTCAGACCCGCCGGAATCCAGAACAGCGCCGTCCCCACCGCAATCACGATCACGCCCGCCACAATCCCGCCATTCGTCCAGGGCCAGCGCTTTATCAGATCGCGCAGCGCGGCGACGGTTTCCACTTCGGAGTCGGCAGCAGAATCCACATCCGTAAACCACGCGAACAACACCCCGAAACCAAGCGCCAAAACCGCCAGCAAGCCCAC
>JAFGJA010000211.1 GCA_016929355.1 Anaerolineae bacterium
CCACCCTCAACGGCGTGCCTGCCGATCACCGCGTCATTTTGCTCGTCCACGAACCGGATTATGCCCGCATCGCGGCAGTGGATGAGCGCGTTGTACTGCAACTCTCCGGTCATGCACACGGCGGGCAAATTCGCTTTCCCGGCCTGAAACCGCTTTATCTGCCCACCTTTGGCACGAAATATCCGGTGGGCGAATACCAGATTCGGCAGATGACGCTCTATGTCACACGCGGCATCGGCGTGGGCTTGTTGCACATGCGCTTTATGTGCCGCCCGGAGATCGCGATCATCACGCTCAGACGCAGCCGCTTATTTTCGCCCAACGGCACGGTTTCGCACGAATGATATTTGGGCCGGTACAAACAACTCAAGCGCCTTGTCAACATCCTGTTCAAGCTTTTGAGGAAACCCTACACCGTGATCTTTCTCGTCTGCCAGATAGACGAGCGCGTGCTTTGGATCGCCCATCCACATATTGTATTTCGCAAACCAGAGGATTAAATGGACCTCAAGTTCACCGAGGTTTTTTGCCAGATCGCCCAGGTCTTTGTGGTGCCACTGCGCTTTGAAGAACGTATCTTTGCGCAGCCACTCCAGCAATGCCTGGTTAATGGGATATAACGCATCCGTCGTAATGCTGCGGATAACCCCATGCCGGTCACGCTGCTCTGGGGTCAAGTGATCATAAGCCAGGGAAAATATTTCCTCAAACCCCTCTGCGTCTTCTATCACCTCACGCGAGATGTTACTATCCTGTCTCGTCAAGTCGTCGTGGAGCCTATCCCGCTTTTCCGCCTGAATACGAAAAGAATATTTGCCGGTACGAAGCAAATGTTTCAATTCCAGCAGCCGTGTCAAACGATCTGCCCGTGTGTCCCGCCGCCCTTCATACCAGCGACTCAAGGACCCCATAATGGCCTTAGCTGTATAACCAAGCGCCGCGAGAGCCGCCGTGAGCACCCCCGTGCCTAGCCATCCGGGAATATCTTCCATGATCTGCACCTCTTCGACTAAGGCGTTCCCTGTCACTATTATATTCAACTATCTTTGCATTTAATAGAATCTGTGCCCACACGTATTGGTAACAATGACTGAAATAATCTATGGGCATTCGCCCTGAAACACGTTAAAGTCTGAGAAAGCGTTAAGACAGTGTAGGGATAGCGGGCGTGCCTTATTTAATTGACGGACATAACCTGATCGGCCAGATGCCTGATCTGGACTTAAACGATCCGCACGACGAAGCGAAACTGGTCGAGCGACTCAAACGCTTTATGGCGCGCAAAGGCAAAAAATGCACGGTCATCTTTGACGGCGGGCTGCCGGGCGGCCCCTCGCGTGATTTATCCACTTCCAGCGTGAAAGCGGTGTTTGCGCATGGCGGCACGGACGCGGATCGCATCATCTTGGAACGCATCCACGATACAAACGATTCCGGCAAATGGACCGTTGTCTCCGCCGACCACCTGATCATTGACGCCGCTCACCACAAAAAAATGCAGGTTATCGCACCCGCCGCGTTCGTCGCGGAGATGAACGCCGCCACCAAACCACCACTGGCTGATGGTAACAACCCCAATCCCCATATTTCCGCGCGTGAAGTTAATGATTGGCTGCGGCTGTTCGGCGTCGATCCCGACGAGGATTAAGCCGAAGCCCGCCGAAAAAACGTCTTTAATGTTGTTCTCATTATCGATTCAGGTGACACTAAGCACCCTGGCTTATGATTCTAATCACAAGCGTCTCTTCTTGATCGGATGCAGTGGCTCATGTAATGGGATAGAAGTGGCTTGTAGCAAGAGGCGCTTTGGCCTACACAACCTGGAGATGCGCGTCGCCGGAGATTGTTAGGCCGGAAAACCTAGGGTCGTTTGCAGTGCCCCCCCCTCTCTGCAACGACCCTTTTCTTTTTTTTGAAATGCACCACAGCGTTTGAATTCCGTTCGAATCGTTCTCCCAATCTTGACTTTACAGAACCTTTGTTCTATACTGGTGATCGAAATCCCGGCGGACCACCGATCAAAACCTCTTTCCGCAATCTTGATTGGACTAATGTTCTACAAAACTACCGCCGGGATTTTTATTGTCTGCATCCCTGAATCACAACGGCGGATTCGCACTCCCGAATCCGCTATAACCAAATTCCCCCTCTCCGTGCTTGGAGAGGGGGAATCAGGTCGCGTGATCGAATAAGGGAGTACACATTGGTACTCCCCTACATTTCACGATTTTTTCTCTTCCTTTTCTCTGCGATCTCTGCGTCTCTGCGGTGAAAAAATTGATCTTATCGCGGTGCGCCGATCTTCAACCGAACGTGCTTCGTTTCCATATACGAATCCATCCCCGGCTGGCCGAGTTCGCGGCCCATCCCGCTCATCTTCATGCCACCGAACGGCCCGCGAATGTCCGTGATGTCGTTCACGTTAATCCCGACGCCGCCCGCCCGCAGATGCTTCGCCGCGTAAAACGCCCGGTCCACGTCCCGCGTATACACATACGCCGCCAACCCATACGGCGAATTGTTCGCCATCTGCACGCCTTCTGCCAGCGTATCAAACGCCGCTACCGGCGCAATTGGCCCGAACGTTTCCTCCTGCATGACGCGCATCTCC
Source organism: Anaerolineae bacterium (assembly GCA_016929355.1). GTDB lineage: Bacteria > Chloroflexota > Anaerolineae > Aggregatilineales > Aggregatilineaceae > JAFGJA01. The sequence goes on from JAFGJA010000211.1 coordinate 2,612, forward strand.
GGCGTAATTCCAGTCAGCACCGTCGGCAGATAGAAGAAGCCATGCGCAAACTGCGATCCTTCCGGCATTTTTCCGCCGGTTGCCACCGTCGCCCCGCGTTCTACCGCATCGGCCACATGCTGCTGCACGGTATCCAATCCCGCCGCATTGATCATCGGTCCCATGTCGGCATCCGGCTCATTCAGTCCGTCCGCCGTAACGCGCAATTTGCTCGCCGCCTCGGTAAAACGCTCCGCAAATTCATCATACACCGCCCGCTGCACAAAAATGCGGTTGACGCTGATGCAAATTTGCCCCGTATGCGAATACGCCCGCCGCAAGGCTTCCGGCACAGCCGCATCCAGATCGGCATCATCACACACCACAAACGGCGCGCTGCCGCCCAATTCCAGCGTCACGGTTTTAAGCTGCCGCGCCGCTTGTTCCGCGATCCACAACCCGGTAGCGGTTGATCCCGTAAACGCAATCTTGCGACTCAGCGGATTCGTGACCATTTCCGCGCCCACCGACGATCCCGGCCCGGTGACGACATTCAGCACCCCCGGCGGAATCCCGGCTTCGGCAAAGGATCGCACGAATAACGTCGCGGCTAACGGCGCTTCACTCGGCGGCTTGATCACGAACGTGCAGCCCGCCGCGAGGCCCGGTCCCAATTTCCACGCCAGCAAATCCACCGGGAAATTCCAGGGCGTGATCGCCGCGACTACGCCCACCGGCTGCTGCATCACGAAACTGTGCGTCGGGCCAAGATCGCCGGAAAAATGCGTACCGGACAAGCGCCGCCCTTCCTCAGCATAATAATCGATCACGTCCGCGCTGTAGGCGTTTTCCTTGTGCGAATCGTTGAGCGGTTTGCCGTGTTCGAGCGTCAGCAGGCGATTCGCCTCGGCCAGATTCGCGCGGAAAATGTCCATCGCCGCGTGCATAATGCGCGCCCGTTCCCGCGCGGACATATTTGCCCAGACCGGAAACGCAGCAGTGGCCGCTTGCAGCGCCGTTTGCACGTCCGCCACCGTCGCGCGTGAGATCGTCTGCACAACCTCGCCGTTCGCGGGATTGGTCACGTCTTGCGTCGCGCCATCCGCGCTCGCGCACCATGCGCCGTTAATCAGTAATGTTTGGGTCATTGCTATTCTTCGGCGTCCCGAACGCCAACCATCTCCTCAAAACCCGAAAATTTCTGCACGACATCATATCCATAACGAGCCGCTTTCTGCATGAGAACACTTAATACAGATTGCTCAGTGTCGCCCGTTGCGCGTAAAACCATCGCTTCAATAAGTTCGTAATCATCATCTTTAGCAGGATCGCCCATTCCGTCCTTACCTTCATACACACGAAAGGTCAAAATAGGACGATTTGCCAGCCGCATGATACGTGCTTTTTTCGCTTTAGCCATATTTGCTTATTCCTGTGATCCAAACGCAACTAACCCATCCACCGCCGCGCGCACCGTCCGATCATCAAGTTCGGCGCGTATATCGGCGTCTAGATGGCGGTACGGTTCCGCCTGCACTGTCACCAAGCACATCGACGCGGCAGCAATGCCAAGCACCGTGCCCAACACAAACACCAGCGCCGACTCCATATCCATCGTCAGCACGCGCGCGCGTTGCAGCGCGGTCAAATCTAATGTTTCGTCACTCACCAATGAGGGAGCCATATCGGGGTAAAATGCGTCATAAGTTGCTGTCAGGCCGCGCCGTACATCCAGATCACGCTTCTGCCCGGCTTCAGCTAAGGCCCGGCTCAAACGCTCATCAGGTACGGCAGGGAATGCCAACGGCAGATAGCGCGCCGACGTGCCCTCATACCGGACTGCGCCCGTCGGGATCATGACGCTCTGCATCGGTGCGCCCACGCCCATCATCGTGCCAATGCGCACAATAGCTTTCGCGCCTAACTGCACCAGTTCGTGGATCGCAATCGCCGTAGATGGCGCGCCAATGCCCCCGGAAGCTACCGTCACCGGCACGCCGTTATACGCGCCAGTCGCAACAGCAAACTCACGATTCTGCTTCACCGGACTCACGCCGTTCAATAACGCGGCGACACGCGCCACGCGCGCCGGATCGCCAGAAATCAGGACTAAAGGCGCAATATCATCCGGTTTGCATTTCAAATATAAGGTTTCGTTACTCATCATGCTCCGTTTCGAATTGATCGCGGTAGCGCGCCATCACCGCGCCCCACGTTGGTAAATTCGTCTGGCATCCCACTGCTTCGATCACGTATGACGCGACGACTGCGCCCAATTGCGCGCTTGTCTCTGGCAATTCGCCGCGCAGCAACCCGGCCAGAAAGCCCGCCGTA
>JAFGJA010000212.1 GCA_016929355.1 Anaerolineae bacterium
CTGTTCACCAGGGGAGCCAACACCAGGCACATTTCGCGGGCGTGCTGTAACTGTCCCGCCATAAAATGCTGCGCTTCGGCAGAGAGGCCGTAATCATGGGCCGTATCGGTGAAACGATTCACACCGGTTTCACGATCTGCGAGCCATTGGTGGACGTGCATCCCGTTCCCCGGCGCATCCGTGATCGGTTTGGGCATGAAGGTGGCGAAACGGTCCTCTTGCGCGGCAATCGTGCGCACCGTCTGCCGGGCGGTGATGATCGCGTCCGCCATGCTTAACGCATCGGTGGGCGCAAGGTCGATTTCATGCTGGCCGCCGCCGACCTCATGGTGACTGGAGAGCACGCCAATGCCCATGCTGCGCAGCGCGGCACTCACCCGTTTGCGAATCGTGTGCGCCACGCCATCAGCAGCATCAAAATAGCTGGCGGTATCATCCGGGGCCGGGGCGGTATCGGCTTTGGGGCGCTTGCGGAACAGGTAAAATTCCAGTTCCGGCGCGATGAAATAGGTCAGACCCCGCTCCTGGGCCTGCTGCAACGCCCGCCGCAGCGCGCCGCGAGGATCACCGGCGAAGGGCTGGCCGTTGGGGGTATACACATCACAAATGATGCGCGCGGTTTGGCCGCTCCCGGCGGCAGCCGTTTCCCAGGGCAGTACGGCAAACGTGTTGAGGTCCGGCAGCAGGTACATATCGGATTCTGCAATGCGAGCGACGCCTTCAACGGCTGATCCGTCAAACCAGATGCCCTGGTGTAGTGCGGTTTTGAGCTGATCAGCATCAATCGTGACCGTTTTGATAATCCCGGCCACGTCGGTGAATTGAAGATCAATCGCGCAAATAGCTTCACTTTGAATACGCGCGAAAATTTCGTCAGATTGCATAGGACAAGCCTCTGGCATCGGGCCATTCTTAATTGCGTGATTGGCAACACGCTCATTATAACAAGTTGTTGCCAACTGCGAGGGATAATTATTGTGCATATTGCCTGAATTGACCAGATCGAAATGGAATCTGCTGGCGCGTTTATGTGTGATTAGGGGCCGATTATTTTTACGTTCGAATTTTACGACAGAAATTAACATTAATTTATGCCTGTGCTACGCTACATATGCTACGCTTAACGTTGAGGGGCGATCAACAAACGAAAAATCTATGAAATTTGTATATGGTCGCTTAATCTTAACTTGACTTTACCTTTATGGTGTGCCATAGTTTGGAGTAGGGATGACGCGATCTAGGAGTTTAGTCCTGGTTTGGGGGTATGTTTGATTTGTGCTTTTGCCCGCCTCGTACTATACATACAACTATGCGAATAACTCAATTGAGATGTATCCGTGTGGCTGCATCACGGCGCGATTGTCCGCCAGCAGCGTCGGCGCATTTGTTCTAGATCGCACTAATGCAATGAATCAGGCAAGTTAATGTCTGCCAGACGACCCGGCTTTTGTTTTTCAGATGGGGTGTGAGAGTAATTATGGCGCTTGATAAAGAAAATCGATCATTGTCAGAGCCTACTGAACTGCGCCTGCACTGGTATCAGCGTTTGCGCACGTTCCTGGTTTTTTGGTTTGTCGCGCTGACGGTGATCCCGATGGTCCTGGTTGCCATCTTGATCATCACCCAGTTGCGTTCGCAAACCGAAGATCAGGTGATTGACCAGCTTGAATCGGTGGTTGAAGCCAAGACTCAGGCTATTTCACTCTGGCTGAGTGATAGTTATGTCGTGCTGCAAGCGATTGAAAGAAGCGATGCGCGCGACAGACGCCTGGTGGCGTTGTCCTCTCCCACCACATTTGGGGTTGATCAGCAGCGCGACATCGTCAACCGCGTGTTTACTGAACTGGTTGATGTTGCTGAGACCGATGTGCAAACGAGAGGGTTTGTCGAAATCTTCTTCTTTGGCCTGGATGGGCAGGTGCAAGCCTCATCGAATGAGAACCAGATCGGTAAAAGTATGGTGAACCAGCCCTATTTTACCCGCAGCCTGCAAGAAGCGCATTTTCAACCCCCCTATTATGAGCGCGGCAGTGGAGAGTTAACCTCGATCATGACTTTGCCCGTGCGCGATACGAATGGGCGGATTGTGGGGGTTTTGGCCGGGCGTCTTAATCTGGACCGGCTCGATGATATTATGCAGGAACGCGCCGGGTTAGGTGAGAGCGGCGAAACCTATCTTGTCAGCCGGGAAACCGGTTATTTTCTGACGCCCAGCCTCTTCGCAGATGCAGGTTATGTCCAGAATCAACCCTATACCAGTGAAGGTATTGAAAAGGCGTTAGCCGGGACCGATGGTTCGGGCATTTATGATGATTATCGTGATCCGCCCGTATCCGTGATTGGCGTATACCGGTGGATGCCAACATTCGAAGTGGCGATGTTGGCGGAAATTGACGAAAGTCAGGCGTTTGAAGCGTTCAACTCGGCGCGGAATCTGGCGATTGGGTTGGCGGTGTTGGCGGCGTTTGGGGCGGCGGGGATTGGGCTTGTTGTTGCCTTGAGCGTATCGCGGCCCATCGGGGCCTTAACGCGCGTGGCGGGACGCCTGGAAGCGGGCGATATGACCGAGCGCGCGGCGATCCGCCGCCGCAATGAGGTGGGTTTGTTGGCGAACGCCTTTAATAACATGGCGGCGCAGCTTGAGGAATTGGTTGGGTCGCTGGAAACGCGCGTGGCGGAACGGACCCGCGATCTCCAAATCGCGGCGCAGGTTTCCGAGCGAGTAGCGACGATCCTGAACCCGGACCAACTGCTGCCGCAGGTGGTGGAACTGACTAAAGAAAGTTTTGGACTGTATCACGCCCATATTTACCTCTATGATGCCCGGCGCGAGAATCTGGTCTTGGCTGCTGGGGCGGGCGAAGCGGGGCAGGTGATGAGAAGTCGTGGACACCGTATCCCGGTTTCTGCGCGTAGCCTGTCGGCGCAAGCGGCCCGCGAAGGTCAGGCGGTGATCGTGGACGATGTAAAAGCCGATCCGAACTTTTTAGCGAATCCCCTCCTCCCGGATACGCGCTCTGAAGCGGCGCTGCCGCTCACGGTGGGGGATCGGGTGATCGGGGTGTTGGATGTGCAATCCGAACACATTGCACGCTTTGACGATGACCTGATCTCAGTGCTCTCGACCTTTGCGGGACAGATCGCGGTGTCGTTGGATAATGCTCGTTTGTTCCGCGAGATGGAACAGGCCCGCCGTCAGGATCAGGTCTTGGGGGCATTGACCCATGAAATTCAGCGTGCGACAAGCATTGATGATGTGCTGCGCAGCGCTGCACGGGAGTTAGGTAAGGCTCTACGAGTCTCAGAAACAGCGATTGAACTTCATTTGCCCGTTGATGACCGTACAGATGATTTACCAGAGGAGGGCTAGATCATGTCAAAACATATAAGCCGTGGGATTGCCTGGTTCGTGATCGTCGTTTTGGCATTGAGTACCTTAGCCGCGTGCGGCGATGATCAGGATGATGACAAAAACGTCGATTTGGTTAAGGTCGCGGTGGCGCTGCCGCTCGGTCTGCCGGTGGGCGAGCAGATGTTGCAAGGCGCACAATTAGCATTGGACGAGGTTGGCGGCAAAGTCGGTGATGTTACAGTTGAATTGGTCTCGTTTGATTCGAGCGCGGCGGATAATCCTGTTTCGTCCGATAAAGAACTGGAAGCGGCCAAGCAAGCTATCGCAGATGAAGCGGTGATCGCGTATATTGGCGCGGCCACCAGCGATCAGGCCAAGGCGATACTCCTCACCTTGAACAAAGCGGGGTTGGCCCTGGTCTCACCCTCGGCCACCTGGCCGGGCTTGGCGCGTCCGGGGTTCAGCGCTGGGGAACCGGATATTTATTATGAGAAGGGCGCGCGGAATTTTTTCCGCATTCTCCCGGCGGATGATGTGCAGGGCGAGGCCGTAGGTAACTGGGTGCATAACCGGGGTATTCAATCGGTGTATGTGATTGATGATGGGACCGGTTTTGGTCAGGGCGTGAGTGATATTTTTGGGATCACGGCTGAAGACTGGGGCATTACGATTGTGGGTTCCCATAGTTTAACCGAGGAAACCACCGCAGCAGACATTCAGGCGTTGGCGGCGGAAGTGGTCATTTTAGCGCCGGAGATGGTGTATTACGGCGGCGGCAATGTGCCGTTTGGCATCCCGATGTTGCGCGCCTTGCGCACCGCCGATCCTGAACTCATGATCGTAGCGCCTGAAGCTATGTTTCAGGATGAAGTGATCGAGGAATTGGGCGCAGACCTCTTAGAAGGGGTGTATGTGACCACGACGACGACGGATGTCGAGCAAATCGAATCCGCGTCCGTTTTTGCTGCTGCTTATGCGGAAAAGTATGGTATTGCCCCAGTGCCCTATGTGTTATCAACGTATGAAGCGATGCAAGTGATCTTGGATGCTATCGGGCGCGCCGAGTCCTTCACGCGTGAGGGCGTTTTGGCGGCCCTGGCGAAAACCGAGAATTTTTCGGGGGTCATGGGCACATGGAGTTTTACTATTTTTGGTGAGACGACGCTAAAAACCGCCAGTGTTTGGCAAATTCGGGCGGGCGAGTGGGTATTTTTAGAGATGATTGGGTAGCTGCTGCGCTAGACAACGAGTGCGTAAAAATAGCTGGAGATAATGGCTTATGTTCAGTAGGCTGAGTAGCCGGTTAACTGCGGTGATTGTGGGGGTGGCGATCCTCCCTCTGGTGTTGGTGGTGGGTGTCCTGCTGTGGAACGCTCGCACCAACCAACGTGATGCCGCGCAGGTATTACAGGACGAAACCTCAAAACGGTTGGCCCAAGAGATTGAAACCTTCATTACGAGCCGTCCGCGCGATCTCCGGTTGATCACGGAAGTTCACGGCTGGGTTGATTTGTCACCAGACGAACAGCGTGTGGTTCTTTCTGAACTGCTGGCGTTTGATGAGTTTTTTGAAGAACTGGTCTTGCTTGATGCGCGGGGTCATGAACTTATTCGTGAATCAAAACGCGATGTGGTGACAACTACCCTGGGCAATCGCGCTGATCAGGACGCATTCCGCATTCCGTTTGAGCAGCAGATAGACTACTACAGCCCGGTTCAGGTGAATGAAGAAACCGGCGAGCTGTTGATGACGATTGGCATTCCGCTGGTGGATTTGCGCACCGGGGACGTGGCGAATGTGCTGGTCGGCGATTTTCGCTTCAAAGCGGTGACGGAACTGCTGCAAGCGGAAGAATTCCAACCCGGCGAAGATGTTTACGTGGTGCTGGTGGAGGATGATGCGCCGACAGGTGAAGCTTTGGTCGATAATCCAGAATTGGTGATCGCCCACAAAAATCCTTCGGTTGTGTTGGGTAAGGCAACAGTTGAAATTGATGATATCGATGGCACGACCACCGGGTTGCATGGTGACGAAGTGATCGTTGGGTTGTCCAGTTTTACCGTCGGCGATCAGGCTTTTGCCGTTGTGGCCGAACTCACTACTGACGAAGCCTATCGTAAGTCAAATGAAGCGCTGCAAACGACAAGCATTATGGCGTTCGTTGTGTTGGTGCTGGTGGCGGCGGGGGGCTATTACTTCTCGCAGCGGATTGCGCGCCCGATTGGGGAGCTGGCAACGGTGGCCCGGCAGATTGGCGGGGGTGATCTTAACGTCAAAGCGAAGTCGGGCGGCAGTTATGAAATCGCCACGCTGTCTGATACGTTTAACTCGATGACCGCGCAGCTAGCGAGCGTGATCGGATCGCTTGAGGACCGCGTGGCCGCCCGCACTCAAGACCTTTTCCTGACGCTCGAAGTCGGGCAGTTGGCGGCGCGCATTTACCAGCAGGCCGAACTGCTGCCGCGCGTGGCCGATTTTATCCGCGAACGGTTTGACCTGTATTACACCCAAATTTATCTGGTGGACGAGGCCGGGCGTTACGCCTATCTCGAAGCCGGGACCGGTGAAGTGGGTCGCCAGTTGTTAGAGCGCGGCCACCGGTTGGACCTCAGCGAAACCTCCATTGTGGCGCGGACATACCAGTCACAGCGCCCGGTGTTGGTGATGGATACGGATGCCAGTGATATTCACCGGCCTAACCCCCTGCTGCCCGAAACCCGCTCCGAAGTCGCTATCCCGCTCATTGTCGGTGATCAGACTTTGGGCGTGCTGGATATGCAGGCGCGCGAGGCGGAAATCTTCCATGAAGATAACCTGCCGGTGTTTGAGGCGATGGCGAACCAGCTCGCAGCCGCGCTGCGCAGTGCGCAAGCCTACGAAGAAACGCAGATCGCCATTAAGCGCGCCGATGAGATCAACCGCCGCCTGACGGGTGAAGCCTGGACCGGGTATCTGGCGCGTTTGACGCGCGATAAAGCGGTGGGCTACCGGTACGATCTCCAAGAAGTCGAATCGATTGATGCGTCGCTGCTGATGCAGGATACGAGCAATGGTGGCAAATTGGTGCGCCAGCCGGTTCTGCTGCGCGATGAGCCAATCGGCACCATTCAAATCGTAGAAGATGCGGCGCGTGACTGGTCGGCGGATGATCTGGCCCTGGTGGAAGCAGTCGCGGATCGTGTCGCGCTGGCGCTTGAGCAATTCCGCGCGTTTGATGAAACACAGCAGGCGTTGAACGAAACGGCGGTCCAGGCGCAGCGCCTTTCGCTGCTGAATGACCTGGCGGCGGAGATCAGCGCGGCGGAAACGCTGGCCGACGTGTATCGCATTGTGGCGGTGCGGACTGACGAAGTGTTGACCAGTGATCGCGCCAGTATTGCCATGCTCACCCCGGACGAGACGCGCTTTGAGATTTACGGTCTGGACGGTGAACGAGGAGCCATTCCGCTTGGCGCACAGTTGCCCCGTGCAGGGACCTGGGTGGGCGAAGTTATCGATGGAAACCGGGCGCGCGTTTTGCCCGATATGGCGGTTGTGCCGTATCTTGAAGCGCAGCAACTGGTTAAACAGGGGCTGCATTCGAGCCTGAATGCACCTTTGGTTGTGCATGGGCGGCCCATTGGGACGCTGAATGTTGCGCGGGCGGAGATTAACGCCTATTCCCAGCGTGACACGGACCTCTTGACCCAGATCGCGTCGTTGCTCTCAGCGCAGATCGAAAATCGCGGCCTGCTGGAACAAGCGCAAAAACGTGCCGCCGAAATGCAAACGGTGGCCGAGGTGGGGACGGAAGCCTCCAGCGCTTTGGACCCGGATGAACTGCTGTGGAAGGTGGTGAATCTGGTCAAGGAGCGGTTTGACCTGTACCATGCCCACATTTACCTGGTCGATGATACGGGCGAGCGCTTGATCTTGACCGCCGGTGCGGGGGATGTCGGTCAAAAGATGGTTGAGCGGCGGCGGGGCATTGCGCTGACCCACGAACACAGTTTGGTGGCTCGCGCGGCCCGTGACCGTCAGGGTGTGATTGTCAATGATGTGACGCTGGCTCCTGATTTCTTGCCCAACCCGATGCTGCCCAACACACGTGCTGAAATGGCGATCCCGATGGTGGTTGGTACGCAACTGCTGGGGGTGTTGGATGTGCAGTCAACTGAAGTTGGGCGCTTTACCGACGAGGACCTGCGCGTAAAGGGAACGCTCGCTGCGCAGATCGCGACGGCGGTGCAGAATGCGCGGTTGTTTACAGAAGCGCAATCCCGTTTGGCGATTATCGAGTCATCAGACAATTTCATCGCAATGGCCGATATGGAGGCGAATCTGCTCTATATCAACCCGGCAGGGGCGCGGTTGGTGGGCTATGACAGCGTTGATGAATTTATGGCGAAGGTCACACAGAACTCAGCAATTCATCCGCCGGAGGGCCTGGAACGGATTGAGAGAGAAGCTATGCCTGAAGTGTTTGGCGATAGTGGCTTCTGGCGCGGTGAGAATACCATCCTCCATCGGGATGGGACCATCATCGAGGTGGAACAAGCGCTCTTTGTCCTCTATGAAGAGGATGGTACGCCCCGTAACATCGTATCTATTATGACCGACATCCGCCAGCGTAAAGCGGCTCAGGAAGAACTGGACCGTGAACGCCGCACGCTGCAAACCGTGTTGACGAATCTGCCGGTGGGGGTGTTCATGGCGGATGCGGCTACCGGCAGCAGCTTGTTGGCAAATGATGCGGCGCTGGATATGTTGGGGCGTGGCCTTGATCCCGCCTCCTCGACGAATCAACTCGCCGAAGTGTATGATGCCTATAAATTCGGCACGGATGAACTTTATCCAGTGGATCAAATGCCGTTGGTACGTGGTATGAGCGGCGAAAGTGTCCAGATTGACGATATGGAAATCCGGCGGCCCGATGGCAAACGTATTTTGCTGGAAGTCACCGGTGCGCCGATCACGGATGCGCAGGGGAACGTTACAGCAAGTTTGGCCGTGTTTAATGACATCACCGAACGCCGCCGGGCCGAGGAAGAACGCCAACAATTCCTGATCGAAACGCAAGCCCGTTATGAAGCGGGTCGCCAGTTGGTCGCCGCGACGAATTACGAAGAAACCCTGCGCGCGATCACGCGCTACTGTTTCCGTGATGGGGCGGTGGTAGGAAGCCTGTACGCCGTTGAACTGGACGAAGCGGGCGAGCCGGAATGGATAGAGGCGATTGCCAACGTGAAGGCGCATGATGACGTATTTATTAACTCGCCAGTTGGTTCCCGGTACTATGTACCCGAATTGTTGTTTACCCAATTGTGGATTGTGGATGCAGAGCGCCCGCAGTTGATCAATGACATAACTAGCGATGAGCGCGTGACGGCTGAGATGCGCGAGGTATTGCGTCAGTCCGGTCATCGCGCCATGCTGACGCTTCCGCTTACATTGGGTGGCCAGTGGATCGGGGTGGCGAACTTTTTCTGGGAACAGCCGCATATGTTCACTGATAGCGAAGAACGTTTCTACGCGGCGATGTCGGGCCAGATGGCCTCGGTGCTGCAAAGTATGCGCCTGCTGCAAGTCACCGAAAAGCGTGCCGGTGAAATGGCGACAGTGGCTGAGGTAGGGGCTGAAGCTGCCGCTTCGCTGGATGCAAACCGGCTGTTAAGCGATGTGGTGAACTTGACCAAAGAACGGTTTAACCTGTACCACGCGCACGTTTATCTGGTCAATGAAACCGGGCGCTATTTGCAGCTTGCGGCTGGGGCGGGCCAGATTGGGCAAATGATGGTCGGGACCAGCTACCGGATTGCGCTGGACCATGAACGCAGTTTGGTGGCCCGCGCCGCGCGTTCCCGTGAGGGCGTGATCGTTGACGATGTGACTCAGGTCGATGACTTCTTGCCGAACCCCATGCTGCCGGAAACGCGCTCTGAAATGGCGATCCCGATGATTGTGGGTGATCGCGTGCTCGGCGTGTTGGACGTGCAATCGAATAAGGCGGCTTACTTTGACCGGGATGATCTGCAAGTGTTGTCAACGCTGGCTTCGCAGATTGCGGTTTCTGTCAACAATGCGCGCTTGTTTGAAGATCAGGTGGCGGCGGCTCACCAGCGTGAAGCGCTCAACGAATTGAGCCAGGCCATGTTGGCGGCTGAGACGATGGACGAAATTTACGCCACCGTCACCAATGTGTTGGTCGAGCAGTTTGAGATGGCATTCGCGCGTATTTGGACGGTCGATCCGACGAGTCAAGAACTGGTTTTGCAGGTCAGTGCGGGGCTTTATACCCATCTGGACGGGCCGCATAGCCGTATTCCATTAGATAGTGATCTCAAGCTGGCGCGGATTGCGCATCAGCGTGCGCCACATATCACCAATGACTTGTTGGGCGATCCCTGGA
>JAFGJA010000213.1 GCA_016929355.1 Anaerolineae bacterium
ATTCCGTTAATTTGGAGTGGTTTCATTATACGAAAATGTGAGACAAATTCAACTTTTTGCTCAATTTCTCAACGAATCAATTACCGAGCAGGTTTCACTATACGGTTCTCCCTGGAAAAATTGATCCCATTCGGCAAACGTCAAGTTACGATTGGCGATCTGGCACGCGCGCTGTTTCCAATCTGGCAGGTCCACATTCCACACCGCCACCGTATGATCCCAACTCCCCGAAATCAGGAAGCGATCATCAGGGCTAAACACAACGGCGCTCACATTGCCGCGCTGCCCCTGCAATGGCAACCCTACCGGCTGGCCCGTTGCCACATCCCACAGGCGAATCGTCGCGTCCCAACTGCCGGACGCGAGCAAGCTGCTATCTGAATTGAACGCCACGCTCACCACATAGTTATCGTGGCCTGTAAGCGGTGGGCGCACCGGCTGTCGAGTCGCCACATCCCACAAAATGATCGTGTTGTCCCGGCTGCCGGATGCTAACAATGTGCTATCAGGACTGAACGCCAGTCCCATGATCGTATTGGTATGCTCGGTGAGCGGATCGCCAACTGGCTGGCGGGTTTGCATATCCCACAAGATGATCGTTTTATCAAAACTGCCGGTAGCAAGCAGACTTCCATCAGGGCTGATGGCAACAGACTCGACTTTTTCTTTATGCACAATGACCGGTTCCCCGATCATTTGCCCGGTAGCGACATTCCAAAAGACGACGCGGCTGTCATCACCCCCAGAAACCAGCGTTTCCCCATCCGGGCTGAATGCCAGCGCCAAAATCGCCTGCACATGCCCGCCGGATAATTCACCCGCCAATGAACCGGACGCCACATCCCATAGTTTAATCGTGCGATCCTGACTGCCAGACGCCAACAAACGCCCATCAGGGCTAAAGGCTAAGGTGCTTACCGCCCCCTCGTGCCCTTCAAGGATGGCGATCTGTGCGCCGGTTTGCGCATCCCACAGCCGCACACTCAGATCGTCGCCCGTCCCATCGGACGCCCCACTGGATGACGCAATCACCGATCCATCGGGGCTGATAGCGACACTCAGCACTTCGTTAAAATGTCCCGCCAGCAGCCGGATCAACGGATATTGGCTGGCGAGGTCCCATATCATGACCTGATTGTTATTCGCGCCTGCCGCCAGATGATAACTGTCAGGCTGAAAAGCGACATCCCAAATTTCGGCTCCCGGCACGGTGAGCGGCGCAGCCAGCGCCGAACGGCCCGAAGCGGTATCCCAGACCAGCACTTCACCCGCCGCATCACCGGACGCCAACCAGCGCCCATCATCACTAAACGCAATGCTGCGCACCCAATCCGCATGGCCGCTCAGGGGGCGACCATAAGCTGCTAATGAGGCCACATCCCACAACTGCACGGTATTATCCCAACTGCCGGATGCCAATAATGCCCCATCAGGGCTGAATGCCACACTCCATACCCAGTTGGTGTGACCTTCCAGCGCGGCGATCAAAGTCGGATCATCCAAATCGGCCATATCCCACAGACTGACCAGACCATCCCCGCCGCCAGAGGCCATCATCTGCCCATCAGGGCTGAAGGCCACCGTAAACACTTGCGCGAGCATGTCCGTTTCGATACTGTGCAACAGATCGCTCGTCATGGTTTGCGTATCAGCATCTTGTTGGATGCGCCACAAACTGATCGTACCGTCCTCACTTCCGGCGGCTAATACATCTCCCGCAGGTTGGAAGGCCAATCCCCACACCGGATCGGTATGATGGGCAAGCGGTTCCGCCGCCAATGCACCGGAGGCCACATCCCACAGATAGATCGTGCCATCATTGCTCGCCACTGCTAATGTTGCGCCATCGAGACTGAACGCCAGCGCATTAACTCGCTCACTCGTAATATCAAGCGGCTGCCCGATCATACGATGAGTGGCGGTATCCCATAAGATCACACGCCCATCATGCGCGCCCGCCGCCAGCACACGCCCATCCGGGCTGTAAGCGACACAACGCACGGCGCTGGTGTGATCGGGCAGAATGGTTTCCAATTGAGCATTAGTTTGCAGCAGCGTGAGCAAATTATTGCGGGCTTCGAGCGTATCCGCCGCATTAAAGGCTTCGAGATTCAAGAGCAGCGCCAGATCAACCTGATCGCTGTTTTGGAGCGCCAACGCCGCCAACTCACCGGAACGCGCCCGGTCAGCATTGGTATTAGCAACCGTTTCCGCGTCCTGGGCGCGCTGCTGCCCATCATACGCCAGGAGTGCTGCTCCTATCGCCAGGAGCATCAGCACCACCAGAATGGCAACCGCCCCCTGATTGATCCGATGGCGGCGCAGGTCCAGCGCGATGCTGGCTTGAATATAAGCGCGCTCATCTTCGGTCAGTCCTAACTGGTCATTTTCCAGCAGCGCTTTAAACCGGACCAGACGTTCACCACGCGCCAGAAAACTCGCGTCGCGCCCGGTATGAATCCATTCGGCGGTGGCGGCGGCTAACCGGCGCTGCGTGATCAGATCGGCGCGATTGGTTTCCAGCCATTCGCGTAAGCGCTGCCATTCCCGCAGCAAGGCTTCGTGCGCCACTTCGATAGTGGGTTCGCGCGTCTGCAAATCGTGATCAAAGGTGAGCAAGCGGAATTTACCATAGGTATCCAGCACCGCCTGCATGATCGTTTTCTGTTCGGCGGGCACTGCCAGAATTTCGCCCCACCGGACCCGCCGCCGGGTATCGTCGCTGCCTTCTTCGATGTTGACCAGCCGCAAAAATAATTGGCGAACCGCCGCTTGCTGATTTTCAGGCATTTTCGTATACAAATCTTCAGCGCGCCGGGCCAATGCGCCGCGCACACCACCGCTCGCTTGATACCCGGCCAGCGTCAACAAGCGATCCTGACGATGCTCAAACAGTTCCGTCAGGGCATATTGCAGCAGGGGCAGCGCGCCCGGCTGCTGGATCACATCGGTCGCAATCGCCGCCGCTAACCCTGGTTCCAATATCAAGCCTGCTTTTTCCGCAGGACCAACAATCGTCTCACGCAGTTCATTGGGTTCAAGCGGCAGCACGGTTGCCGAGCGCGCGAGTACCAATTTGCCAAATTGAGGAAACAGCAAGGGGCGATCATAAAAATCGGCGCGCAGGGTAATAACCACCCGCAGTTGACTCGCTGCGTCATTAACGGCATGGCACAAATTATTCATGAACAAGCGCTGCTGTGCTTCATCCTCGACCAGCGTAAACAATTCTTCAAACTGATCGATCAGCAGCAAAAGATGCTCGTCACCCTGCGGCAGTACGCGGTGAACAGCTTCGGCAAGCCCATATTCGCTGGCCTGCATCAGATCGCGCAATTCGGATTCGGCAAACGGCCCCGTCGCAATGCTCAACAGCGCCGTTTCCAGTTCGGCAAAAGGCTGCGTACCGGGAACCATACTGGCAGTGAACCACTGATCCGAACCAGGGATACGCCCCTGTTGCAGCGCCGGAATCAAACCGGCCCGCACCACGCTGGATTTACCGCTCCCACTCGGCCCGATCACGGCCAGGAAATGGCTATCGGGCGATGGGTCACCCATCCGCGCAAGCAAGTTATTGATGAATTCCGTCCGCCCAAAAAAGTTCGAAGCGTCAGCCGCTTCAAAAGGACGCAGCCCCTTATACGGATTTTGCAGTTCAAGCACCATGCCAAAATCCAACGTAGCGGCAGCACCATCAAGCGGAATCGTACCGGCCCCGCCCTCATGAGGGAATTGGAGCGTGGAAACATCCATCTCCTGCGATGGCGTGTGGCCGGGGGGGCCATCAACGGGCCGGGTTTTATACGGGTCATCGCCCGGCCTGCGCGCTAACTTCCCGCCGGGCTTGATGGCTGCCGGGGGCAAGTCCTGAATAGCCATACGGAACGCCGCCGCGAAACTCGGCGCATCAGGATAGCGATCTTTTGGTTTTTTGGAGGTTGCCTGCGTAATCACCACATTCAGCGTATACGGCAAATCGGGCCGGATGAGTTGAAGCGGCGGCGGCGGATCATTCACCTGTTTGCTCAACACATCAGTGATATTCGCCGAATCAAAAGGCAGTGAGCCGGTCAGCAGTTGGTACAGCACGATTCCCAGACTGTAGATGTCCGTTTGCGGCGAGACTTCCTCGCGCATGATCTGTTCGGGGGACATATAGGCCGGGGAACCAAAAAGCGGCTCTTTGCCGGACTTGCGCTCATAGGTAAACAATCCTTTGGCAATGCCAAAGTCCGTGAGGTAAGCGTTACCCTCGTCATCAAAGAGGATATTGGCCGGGGTCAAATCCTGGTGAATAACACCGTTGCGGTGGGCAATCGCCAAAGCGGACGTAATCTGATCCAGCAGTCGCGCAATTGAGAATAAATCCCAGGAACCGCGCTCGTGAATATGTTCGTGCAAGCTCCCTCCACGCAGCCAACGCATGACCAGATAGGCGTTATTCGGTTCGCGCCAATGATCGTAAAGTGGGACGATGTGGATATGTTCCAAGCGGGCGATCAGTTGGGCTTCGGCCTGAAAGCGCCGGATAAAATCCGGGGCATTTGCATATTTGGGCAGGATAATCTTGATGGCGACTTCACGCTCCACCGCAAATTGATATGCCCGGTACACAGCCGCAAACCCGCCCAGTCCGAGTAATTCACGGAGTTCATACCCTTTGACGATACGCCCGCTTAGATCGTCCATGTGCCTGCCCTTCCCAATCAGCCAGCATCAACCACAAAACACACCCACTGACCTGAGTTTAGCATAGTCGCGTGGGAGCGCGAGTCATGGCCGGGTATAAAATAAAAAGGGCCGGAGTAAAACCCCGACCCATAACTCGTTAAACGATGAGATAATGCGCGCTATCTGCCTGAATTCGCTTAATCCGTGAGGCAGAGCACTTCATCATCGGGCGCATCGGGCGACGGATGGCAGCCCGAATCGCCATAGGGAGATACAACCTTCACGCGAATTGTACCTGTATTGTTAGAGATGTTCGCGTCATCCTGAGCCGGAGCACTGGCCGTTGCCGTGAGCGGCAAGAACGTACCATACGCTGTACCAGCTTTGACCTGAACGGTGATGGTCATGCTTTTTGTCCCGTCAGCTTTAGCCAGATTGCCGTTAAGGTCCCAGACACCGGTCCCCAGATCGAAGGAATGAGCAGCATCCACCGTATGAGAGATATACGTCACATCATCCGACAGCTCAATCCCCGTGATGACGACATCATTGGCAGTCACATCAGAGTCGTTCCGCACCGAAATGGTATAGGTGAATATTTGCGGCGGGTCCGACTCAATCCGATAGTCATCGGCGGTGATTTCAACCACGAGGTCCGGCACGGCATAAGCGGTATGTTCTGCCGCATTCGCGTTTTCATCATTGGGATCGAGGCTCGGATTCGGGTCAAACGTGTTACTCTGGATGATCTCAACTGTGTTTGTGAACGACCCGGTCACTTCAGACTTGACAATGACCTGGATAGC
>JAFGJA010000214.1 GCA_016929355.1 Anaerolineae bacterium
GAAAACCGCCGGTTGATCGCCTCGTAATCGAGGATCACATCGAGCGTCCCTGCCGGGCCGCAGTGCGGGCAGGTGTAGGCTACCTCATCTGGCTGATAGGCGCGATCACAGAGGATGCAGCGCAGTTCCTTTACCAGCATTGTGCCTCCCCCGATTCGGATGCCGGGCAAACCGCCGTTCCCGCTTCACCACGCAGCGCCCGCGCGATATTCTCCGGGTTCGTGATGATTGCTTTTGGTCCACCGCGCTCCAGAAAGTCGATCACGGCTTCGATCTTCGGCCCCATGCTGCCCGATGCAAAATGCCCTTCGGCATAATATTTCTTCGCCTCAGCAAGTGTCATCTGGTCCAGGTTTTGCTGGTTCGGCTTGTTGAAGTTCAGCGCGACTTTTTCGATGGCAGTCGAGATCACGAATAGATCGGCCTTGAGGCCGTTCGCCAGCAATGCCGTCCCGCGATCCTTATCGATCACAGCATTCACGCCCTGGAGCGCGCCGTTTTCGTCGCGCACCACCGGGATACCGCCGCCGCCCACGCAGATCACCACGAAGTTCTTTTCAACCAGCGCGTTGATCGCGTCCAGTTCGACGATCTCAATCGGCAGCGGCGAAGCGACCACGCGCCGCCACCCGCGCCCGGCATCTTCGATGACGGTCCACCCTTCCTGCTCAAACTGGCGCGCTTCGGTTTCGCCCATAAAGCCGCCGATCCCTTTGGTAGGATTCTGGAAACCCGGATCGAGGCGATCCACCAGCGTTTGCGTGATCACCGTCGCCACGCCCCGCCGGATTCCGGCAACTCGCAGTTGGTTATCCAGCGCCTGCTGAAGCATATAGCCGATGCTACCCTGCGTGTCCGCCCCGATGATGTCCATCGGCGTGGCGTGTACTTCCGGCGAAGCCAGCTCGTTACGCCGCAAAATGAATCCCACCTGGGGACCATTACCGTGCGTGATGACCACGCGCCACCCATCCTGAATCATGGCGACGATGTGGCTTACCGTCTCATATACAGCCGCCCACTGGTGTTCGACCTGGGGCTTATTTTTGTCTTGGATCAGCGAATTGCCGCCAATGGCAATAACTGCAGTACGTCCCGATGGCATTTTATATCCTCTCCGAATAACACTCTAAGCACCACTTTACCTGTGAATGGAGACACGAAAGCCGACCACCCAAACGGGATTGGTATGATCGGCTCATTACACATTTCTACACGTTCACATGCCGTTTTACGCGCTCAATACCCTGATTTACCGCGCCAGTCTAGCGCATGGTCAGCGCCATGACCGCCTTCTGCACATGCAGCCGGTTCTCGGCTTCATCATATACCGCGCTCTGCGGGCCATCGATCACTGCGTCCGTCACTTCGATGTTGCGGTCGGCGGGCAGGCAGTGCATGTAGATCGCGTGTTCTTTCGCCAGCGCCATACGCCGCTCGTCCGCGATCCAGTCCTCGTACTTGTTGGCAATCTGCTTGGATTCGTCCATGTCGGTGGTCGTCATGGTCGCGCCCCAGCTCTTGGGATACACCACATCGGCCCCGGCAAACCCAGCGTCAAAATCGTCCATGATCTCAAAGCTGCCGCCGGTCCGGCGTGCATTCTCGCGCGCGAGGTCTTCGATCTCCGGCATGAGCTTAAACTCCGCCGGGCGGGTCAGGCGCACGTTCATACCAAAGCGCGTCGCCAGCGTGATCAGGCTCTGCGGCACCGAGAGCGGCTTCTGATAGCTGGACGCATAGGCCCATGACATATTGAGCGTCTTGCCGCGCACGTCGCGCCCAAACGTCTCGAAGATCGTCATCATGTCCGCCAGCGCCTGGAAGGGGTGATACCAGTCGCACTGCATATTGAGCACCGGCACGCGGCTATATTTTGCCACGTCGCGGATATAAGCATTACCCGCGCCCCAGTCCACCTGGCGAATCGCAATCCCATCGCAGTAGCGCCCAACGATCTCGCCAATTTCTTTCGCCGTGTCGCCATGCGCGATCTGCGTGGTACGGCTCTCAACAAACTGAGCGTGACCGCCCAACTGAGCCATCCCCGATTCAAAGCTGATACGGGTGCGCGTGCTGGAGAAGAAGAACATCATCGCCAGCACCTTGTCGCGCAGCAGGGCATGTGACTCGCCCAACGCGCGCTTGCGCTTCAGGTCGAACGCGACCTCAAAGATCGTATTAACTTCGTCGTCCGTCCACTCGTCCGGCGTGATCATGTCACGCCCAACCAAATGAGTCTGCATGGTTCATATCCTCTAGTACATGGTTTCCGGTAAAATGCGGGGCGGATGGCTCACCCAGCAGCCCGCCCGCCCCGTTTGTTTAGCATGGTAACACCAACTGCGCGACCAAACTGCGCGAGTTGCCTATTCCATCGCGCCCAGAATCAGCGCCAACAACGCCATACGGGTCAGTACGCCGTTGTACGCTTCCACCCAGTAGCGCTGGTGGCGAGTGGTATCCACATCCGGCAGCAGTTCGTCCTGGCGCGGCAGCGAGTGCAGCACGATCGCATCCTTGCGCGCCTTGTCGAAGAGCAGCTTCTTGGTGACCTGATAATTCGCCGGGGTCTTGCCCTTATCGTCAGTCGCTTCCTGGCGCGACTTGGTATAGTCGGGCTGCACGACTGGCTCCATATAAATCACGTCCGCCTCGCCCAACACCTGCTCGATATGCTCTTTGCGCTCGTAGTTCAGGCCCATACCGCGCACTTCGGTCTCGAACTCCGGCAGGAAGTACATATCGTCCGGCGCGATCACGTACACCTTGGTGTCAAACTTGCTCAGGGCGTAGCTGATGCTGTGCATTGTGCGCATCCGCATATCGCCGATCAGGATCCAGGTCAGGCCATCGAGCGTAC
>JAFGJA010000215.1 GCA_016929355.1 Anaerolineae bacterium
AATCCGCCCCTCATCCTCCACGAGCAGCAGTTCAACCCAGGCCGAAGCGACGCCTTAACCCTGGTGGTACAATTTCGCTGCCTGGATCGACTCAATTGCCAAAGTCGGCCCCTATCCCCCCAGCCCCCTTTCCCCCTCTGCCAACGCTTCGTAGAAGCGCCTCGGTATGGAGAGGGCCACCCGGAGGTTGGGGGGACCGAGGGGGTGAGGCCGTTCTGCACAGGCGTCAACGTCGCGTATAGGGCTTAACTTGACGCACATTGGGCGACGCCCTTACCCAATGACATGCACCAGACCGTGCAGTTACACGGTGATGTTACACCGTGATGTTATACAGTACGCTCGCCACTTCGCTATCAAAATTCACGAACGCCAGCCGCACCGTTGCGACCATCTGGTACGCATCGTAGTACGGCAGATAGTTCATGGTGGCGGCTACGCGGCGGCGATACCCGACCACCCAACCGGGCCGGTAGACGCAGATCGCCTGGCCTTTTGTATTCCCGGTGCTGTCTGTCTTGCCATCGGCCATCGTGAGCGGCATTTCCGCCGAAACCAACACCGGCACGCCGTCCACTTTGGCGATCTCACCGGTCAATACTGTCGCGTGCGGGCCGAACTTATCCACTGTCGCTACATCGGACAGGCTCAACAACTTGGCATACGTGCTGCCATCGACGATCCAGGCGCAGTCCTTCGGGCGGAGCGCGTAACGCCCCGGCATCAGGAAGCGCGTGGTGCGCAGCAGCGCCACTGAGGGCGCGCCCCCGGCATCCTGGGCGTTGGCCGTGTTTGTGACCAACGGCAGCTTGCGCAGCCCGTCAAAGGCGACGTATTTCGCCGTGCTGCTTGGTGCGCCATCATCACTGTTGATGTTGCCGGTTGCGCCGGTTTCCGTGTCGCCGTTGAGCAGCACGTTATCAATCGCCTCAGCCATCACGCGCAGCGCTTGCTCGCGGTACAGTGCAATCAACGGGATCGCGGCGTCCTCGACCAGTTCCGCCGAAAAACCCACGCGCAGTGCGAGTTTCTTGGCGGTCAGCGTGACTTTGCCGCTCCCGATCTGGCTGTCCGGGATCGGGTTGCCCGCTCCGGCCAGGGTCAGATCGTCCTCATCCTGCGTTTCCGGCACATAGTAGACCGTCGGGTCTGTACCGGAGATCGGCAGTTCAAACGGATTGCTCGGCATCTCGATCACGCGGAACAGGGGCAGGACCACGTTTTCCTGGCGGGCTTTGCGCCACAGTTCGCTTGACCAGATATCGGGAACCCATTCGGAACCGTAAGCGGTGTTAGCGGTGTGCATCAGTTCGTCCGCCTTGATCGGCAGCGCGCGCAGCGCACCCGCATCGAGATCGCCGCGCTCCACCGCGCCGTAGGCTTTGTACGCCAGTTCACGCATAAATGCGGGGCTGGGTGACCACTGCCCGGTGCGACTGAGCCACGTATGCATAAACGCCATATCGACTGCATCGAGATCGGCGTACTTGCTGCGCACTTCGATCACGGGCGTATTCGGGTGCGTGGCGGTCTGGGCCGCCGGGAGCCGTTTGATCGCGCCTGTGTTTTGTCCGTTCATTGTCCCTCCGTTGTGATAATTTTCTGATGTATTTGTGGTGGGTGGGGGTAATTCATGAATTACCCCTACGTTATTGGAATGTGGCGAGGTTAGATTTTCCGTTGGCAAACCGAGCGCCTCGAACGCCGCCTTGACCGTGATCGCGTCGGTGTAACGCGGTTCGGCGGGGGAGGGCGTCAGGCTGCCTTCGACTACCGGCCAGCGCTGGATATGTCCATCCGCCGCCACTTCGACCAGATGCGGCAAACTGCCACTGCTCCAGCCAAGCAAGCCGCGCTCCACCAAGTCCAGCACCACGCGCGCCCAACGATTCCGCAGATCAAGCTGCGCCTGGACCCACACCCCGGTGGCATCCGGCTGCATCGCTTCGATTTGCCCGATCATGACCGGGCCGAGTTCGTCATCCAGCCCGTGATGGTAGAGCACCGGGCGGCGCGGATACCAATCCAACCCCAGTTCGGTGTCGGGTGTGAAGTATTCGCCTTGCAGATCGCGCTGCGTGGCATCCCCCCAGGCGAGCAGATACCCGCCGATGCGCCCCTGCGTATCCAGCGTTTTGACGCGCGTCATCCCCTGTATTTCCGGTTTGGCGGGCGCGCGGCTAGATTGCACCATAATTCCTCCTTGTTATGCTTTGAGGGCACTTTGAAAGACATCTATTCAATTGTTAAGCTGCGGTTGTGCCGGTTATTTCGACTGATGGACACATCTTAGCACAAACGTTCTGGATTTGTCTTCACCTGTGAGGCGTCATTTTCTGGTGTGACGGGTCGTGCGTGACCGGTGGCATGTAACCGGTCATGCGTGACGGGCCGCGCGTCAACAGCCAATGCCTGACACGCAGAATTTGACGCGGCGCGCGCTGTCTCATAGAATGACGGCAGCGTGTAAGGTGGTAAATTCACAAAAGGGGTGAATCATGAAAAATGCTGTGATCCCGGTGGCCGGTTTAGGCACACGCCTGCTGCCCGCTACCAAATCCCAACCGAAGGAAATGCTGCCGGTGGGCCGCAAACCTGTTGTGCAATACATCGTTGAAGAACTGATCCATGTCGGCATGAACGAGATTTTGTTCATCACCGGCCCCGGCAAAACGTCTATCGAAAATCACTTCGGCATTAATCACGAACTGGTTCAGATTTTGCGCGAAACCGGCAAGGAAGAACTGCTGGCGGAACTCGGTTTTGATCGCTTTCAGGCGCAATATTATTTCACACGCCAGCGCCAATTACTCGGCCTGGGCCATGCGGTGCAGTGCGCGCGCTCGTTTGTCGGCAGCGATCCCTTTGTCGTCGCGCTCGGTGATTCGATCATCGGTCTGCACACCAAAAGCGATGTGATCAAACGGATGCAGCGCTGCTTCGCGGCCTATGATTGCGCCGCCGTACTCGCCTTTGAGGAAGTGCCCGATGATGAAATTCCCCTATTTGGGATCGCCAAGCCGAAAAATCATGATTTGTGCTTCGAACTGCTGGACATCGTGGAAAAGCCCGATCTGAGCGATGCGCCGAGTAATCTTGCGGTGGCCGCGCGCTATATCTTCACGCCCGCGATCTTTGATGCGCTGGACAGGACGAAACCGGGCAAAGATGGCGAAATCCAACTGACCGACGCGATCAAATTGCTGATCGAGGAGGGCAAAGGCGTCTATGGCGTGCAGTTGACCAAAGACGAACACCGCTATGATGTGGGGAATTTTGAAGCGTATTTCCGCGCGTTTACCGAATTTGCGCTGGCTGATGAGAAACACGGCGCGGCCTTGCGTGAGTATATCGCCACCTTGAACAAGGACTGATCATGATGGATATTGTTCGCAAACGAATTTATGCGCGGGCCGGGCTGCTCGGTAATCCGTCGGATGGGTATAACGGCAAGACGATTTCGATCAGTGTGCGCAATTTCTGGTCGGAAGTCGTATTGTATGAATGGGATGAAGTCGAGATCGTGCTGGCGCAGAATGATCGCGCGCGCTTCCGCTCGATTCACGATCTCGCCAATGACGTGCAGTTGCACGGTTATTACGGCGGTATCCGGCTGGTCAAGGCGACGATCAAGCGTTTTGTGGAATACTGCCGCGCGCAAAATATTACGCTGCACCAGCGCAATTTTTCCGTGCGCTACGAAACCAATATCCCGCGCCAGGTCGGGTTGGCGGGATCGAGTTCGATCATCATTGCGACGCTGCGCTGCTTGCTCGAATATTATCAGGTCGATATGCCGCTCGAAATCCAGCCGACTTTTGCCCTCTCGATTGAGGTCGAGGAATTGGGCATTGGCGCGGGCCTGCAAGATCGCGTGATCCAGTGTTATGAAAACATGGTTTACATGGATTTCGACCAAAGCCAGGAACGCACGATCAACGGCCTGGTCTGTTACGCCTACGAACCGCTCGAATTGCCGACGCGCCCGCCGCTCTATGTCGCCATGCACACCGCTTTGAGCGAACCGACTGAATTGTTCCATAACGATCTGCGCGGGCGTTTCAACCGGGGCGAGGAAGCGGTGGTGAAGGCCATGCAGCGTTTCGCTTCTTATGCCGCAGAAGGGCGCGACGCGCTGCTTAACGGCGATACGGAACGGTTAGGCCAGCTCATCGACGCGAATTTTGATACGCGCCATGAAGTCACCCGCCTCCCCGATTGGCAGGTGAAGATGGTCATGACGGCGCGGCAGTGTGGGGCCAGTGCGAAGTTTTCCGGGTCCGGTGGCGCGATCATTGGTACGTATGAGGGTCCGGCGATGCTGGCGGAATTGCGGGTAGCGATGGCAAACATTGGCTCGGAGGTCATCGTGCCGCGTATTTATGCTGAAGCGATATGATCTCATTGGGAGTGTTTACAAGGCGGCCCCACCCCCAGCCCCCTCCCCAACCCAGTTGGAGAGGGGGA
>JAFGJA010000216.1 GCA_016929355.1 Anaerolineae bacterium
TATGACGAATACCGCGTGCTGCTGGCGGATCAGGCCGCCCAACAGGATTGGCACTTGCTCGATTTGTGGGATGCTATGCCGGAAGTCGGTTGTTATACGGATAGCCCCGTCCATCTCACGCCGGAGTGTTCCGCGCGCTTAGGCGTCCTGGTTGGTGACGCGATCACGGCAATGGCCGATCACCGCACATTGCCATAAGCAGCATTTCACGTGAAGAATGATATTTTCCTCACACTCATAATCAGCGTACAATAAGGATAATATCCTTTAAATACGTTTTTTGAGGAGAGGCTTATGAATATCAAAGAGCGCGAACAAGATGGCGTTACCATTTTTACCCTGGAAGGTCGCGTAGACAGCGAAGGCGCTGTCGATCTTGATCTGGCGTTGCAGGCGGCGACTGCCGAAGGTAAATATAAACTGGTGCTGGATATGGCGCAGGTGCGTTATATCAACAGCGCCGGGTTGCGCACGTTGGCGGACATCCTGACGCAGTGCAAAGACAGTGAGGGTGATCTGAAACTGGTCGATCTAAATCCCAAAGTGCAGCGTGTGTTTCAAATCATCGGTTTCGACAAATTTTTCTCGATTTACCCGGCTGTTGAGGACTCCCTCGCTGCTTTCTAGGCGCAGTGAATTGTTCTCCTGTATGATTAAAAGCAGCTCCTCAACTTGTGGGGCTGCTTTTGATATATAAAGGTGATTTTATGACATTACTTGGCGAAATGCGGGTTCCCGCCCGGCAGGAAAGTCTCCGCACTATTTCCTATTTCATTCATGGTATTGGCTATCGCCTGAACCTATCGGATAAAGCGGTCTTCGATCTGGAACTGGCGGTTGAAGAAGCGGCGACCAATATTGTGAACCACGCTTATCCCGATAATCACAAAGGTGATCTGGCGATCAGCGCTGTTGAATTGGGTGATTTTGTCCAGATTACGCTGACGGATTGGGGACTTCCCTTAAAACCGGAAAATGTGAAACCGTTTGACATCAATGCCCCTGTCGAAACCCGGATCAAGGGGGGCATGGGCCTGCACTTCATTCATACCTTGATGGATCAGGTGGAGCGCGAAACGACTGATGAAATCGGCCAGCCCAATACGCTGAAATTAGTGAAACTGATCGAGCGGGCCAAACCGGGCGCACGTCCACCGAGTCCGGTGCAAGAACTGAATGCTATGCGCACCGTCAGCGAGGTGATGACTTCGAACATCAATCTCGATGATTTGCTGAGTTTGATCATCAGCAAGTTGACTTCAACGATTGGGGCCGAACGGGGCACATTGTTTTTGATGGATGACACAGGCGAAGAATTGCGATCCCGCGTCTTGTTGGATGATGTTGGCCCATTGTCTGATATTCGCGTCCAAGTGGGCGAAGGGATCGCGGGCCACGTCGCCGCGACAGGTGAAATTCTCAATATCCCCGATGCGTATGCCGATCCCCGTTTCAATCCCAGTTTTGATCAGGTGACCGGTTTTCGGACTCGTTCGATTCTGGCAACGCCGATGCTCAATCCGCAGCAAAAAATTATTGGCGTGGTGCAGTTATTGAATAAGCACGATGGCCCCTTTACCTTTCGGGATGAGCGTTTGTTAGCCGCGATGACCTCGCAGGCCGCGATCAGTATCGAAAACGCGCGCCTGTACCAGCAGGAAATGCAGCAGCAGTTGATCAAGCAGGAACTTGAAACCGCCCATTCGATCCAGGCCAGCTTTTTACCGGACACCATCCCGACAATTGCCGGTTGGGACATTGGCGCGATCTGGTGTCCGATTCGTAATGTGGCGGGCGATTTCTATGATTTCTACCCGATTGACGAGGATCGTTTGGCAGTAGTTATTGCCGATGTGTCTGGCAAAGGGATTCCGGCGGCGTTATTCATGGCCTTGAGCGTGACGGTGCTGCGTTTTGGTATGAGCCTGGATTTGCCGCCCCATGAAGTGACGCGCCGCGCCAATGAATTGATATTATCTGATCAGCGTTCGCGTATGTTTGCAACCACGTTCATCAGTTATGTGTCGCTGCGATCCGGCGCGATGGAATTCTCATCTGGCGGCCATAATCCGGGGTTAATCTACCGGGCGGCTACCCAAACCTGCGCATATATCAATGCGTCTGGTGTGGCAATCGGTATCTTTAAAGGGGCCGAGTTTGCGCTTGAAACGGATCATCTAAATGTGGGCGATATACTGGTCCTCTACACGGATGGGATCACCGAAGTGATCAATTCGGATGAGGAGGAATTCGGTGAGGCGCGCCTCGAAAATTTGGTGGCGGCCAATGCCCAGCGCCCCGCCGAATACATCGCGGATTTAATTATGGATGCCATTAATACGTTTGCGGGCGAACAGGATTTGTTTGATGATGCAACGCTCGTGGTCCTCAAACGCACGGGCGAGTCTGCATAATGCGGCGATTCGTAGATGGGTCCGAGTTTGATGAGCATTGACGTTCAAATCATGTGATGTGATCCTGATTTGCATAACCGGACTCCCCCTTGCCATGCTTGGCGAGGGGGTTGGGGGGTGAGGTTTATGGTGGGTTTGCTCGTTGATCAAGAGATGCGCATGTTGCTCAATCGCATTGTAGAAGCCGTGCGCGATCTGGGTTGGAATATGGTGGTGTTGGTCTTGCGCGATCACAAGACGCAAACCACCTATCCGGTGGCGGTGGCGGCGGCTGAGCCAACAATGCGCGCCACGTTGCTCGCTATTCCCCCGACCCCATTCCGCCAGAACGCCTGGCAGCAAGATCGCTTTCGTCTGAGCCGGTCCTATTTCGTCGATCACCGGCTGCATGAGGGGATTCACATTTTCACTGATGAAGCCGGGCAGGGGGTTTACCAGATTGATCTGGGGCCGCGCCGCGCGGACGAATGGCAAAATGATGATTTCCTGATCATTCCCCTGATCTACGAAAATGAGGAATTTGGCTGGCTTTCGGTTGATGATCCGGCGGATCGCCAGCGCCCGACGATCACCAACGTGCGCGCGCTGGAAATTTTCGCGGATCAAGCCGCGCTGACCATTCAGCAGGCCCGCCTGTTGGTTGATCTCCGCCAACAGATGGCGCGGCAAGAAGTCCTCAACCAATTGGCGCACACCATTACCCATCACCTCGAACTGATCGAATTGTTCCCTTCGATCACCGCGCAGCTTGAGCAGATTTTCGCGTTCGAGCGCCTCAGCATTATCTTGCGCGACGACACATTAGCTAAAGCGCGTTTGTTTGTCGAAGATGTACGCGCGGAAAGCGCGCCAGCAACAGCGCCCAAACCGACCACCTTAGAGCGTATCGCCTTTGCGCAGGTGATTCACCAGGGCGCGGCGCATCATCTCGTGTCCGATGTGGCCGCCGCGA
>JAFGJA010000217.1 GCA_016929355.1 Anaerolineae bacterium
GGTCCGCCCGGTTGCGGCAAGACGATGATCGCCAAAGCGGTAGCGAACAGCCTCACGCGCAATATCCGCGAACATCTCGGCAATCTCGAACGGCGAATCGTGTTGTATAACCGCTTAAACGCACATCCCGACGATGAAGCGCTCCTCGCCGAATATATCGCGTTAGTCCCCGCTTCCGAAGCGAATGGGACCAATGGCGCGGCGCTGACCGCACAGGACGCACGCGATCAACTGGCGCAAATGCTGCTCGATCAACGGCTTGATCTGGATGCATTGGATCGTGAACTACAGGTGATTCGTTCGGTGCTGTCAACGGATAACGGCGTGCGTGGCTTTTTCCTCAATGTCAAGGGACCGGAACTGCTCGATAAATATGTGGGCGAAACCGAACACCGCATCCGCAAGATTTTTGAGGAGGCGCGGCAGTACGCCACCTTTTACACGCCGGTGGTGATTTTCTTCGATGAAATGGAGTCGATGTTCCGCGCGCGCGGATCGGGGCGTTCGTCGGATGTGGAAACGACCATTGTCCCGCAATTTCTCGCGGAACTGGACGGGGTGGAAGCGTCCGAAAATCTGATCATTATCGGGGCGAGTAACCGATCTGAGTTGATCGATCCGGCAATCATGCGTCCGGGCCGCCTGGACATCAAGATCAAAGTGGATCGGCCCACACGCGAAGCAGCGTTAGAAATTTTCGCGCTGTATCTGCTGCCCACGCTGCCCCTTGATACGGCGGGCGTGTTAGATGGTGATGAATCGTTCGAGGGCGTGGGTACGATTGTGTTCCGCAAAGCCTACGCGCTGGATGTAGCCGAACAGGATAAAGCGATCACATTAGGCGAGTTGCGGCCCCTGGTGAAACATTTGCCGGAAGGGTGTGATTTCCGGCTGGCTGCGGCGCTTGCATCTGATGATCTGGATACACTCGCGGCATTGCCCCCGAAAACGCTGGTGCGTGAAGCTGTGTTGAGCCTGGATGACAGCGATCTGGTTAAAGTGTTGCGCCGCTTTAAGAGCGAAACCGAGATCGGGCATATTGTCAAGCAGTTAGGCGCGCTGCATGAGGCACTCGATCAGGACGAAGCGCTCGTGACTGTGATGCAGGATCAAATCCGGCGCGAGTGGTTGGCGGAAGTGATGATCACCGACATTATCCAGATTTTATACAGTCCATCCAGCCTGATGAATGTGCTGACCAACGCGGGGAATCGCTACACGTTTTACATCAAGGATTTTGTGAGCGGGGCCGTGATCGCTAACATTGTGGCGCGCGCCAAGAAAAGCGCGGTGAAGCGCGTAGTGATCGGGTTGGAAAATGCGCCGCAAGGCATCGGGGGCGATGATCTCAAGGCGGCGATCTTTGCGGAATTCGACGAGAGCAAAGATCAACTGGCACAAAATAAGTTGTTCTTTGAATTGGGCTTGAATGAACAATTGAAGTTCGTGGAATTGATTTTACAAACCGGCCAGCTTGATCCCTGGAATGAGGATAAGCTGCGCCCGTATGAAACATTCGCGGGGTAGTGGACAGGGTAGGGGTTAAATTATGAGTGTTCCAAAAGCGGCAGGTATTGAAACCGAATATGGCATTATGGTATGGGGAGCCAACGAATTCAGTCCATTCCAGGCGTCACAGTTGTTATTGAACGCTTATCAGCGCGTAGCCAGACGCCCCGCGATCCCGATGGGGGTGTATTACAACGTGCAGACGGGGGATATGGCCGAAGACCCCGCCGAATTTGAAGGGAGCGAAGATGGTGCAAGTTCGGCGGTGATCTCGTATGGTCTGGGCAGTCTGATGCTCGCCAACGGCGCGCGCTATTACATTGACCACGCGCACCCCGAATATTGCACGCCGGAATCACTCGCGCCGCGCCATGTGGTTGCTGCCGACAAAGCAGGTGAGCGCATTGTGGCGCAGTGTACGCAGCAGGTGAACAGCAATGGCCTGTTACCCGATGGTCAGCAGATTCAAATTTACAAGAATAACTCCGATCAAAAAGGCAACAGTTACGGCTGCCACGAAAACTATCTGTTGAGCATGGATTTATTTGAAGATTTGCTGCGGCGGCGCTCGCATATCATCTACCGCTACCTGCTGCCCTATCTGGTGACACGTACTGTGTTTAGCGGGGCGGGGAAGGTCGGTTATGAGAATCGTTCTGCGCCTGCGTCATTCCAACTTGCGCAGCGCGCCGACTTTTTCGAGATGTTGACCGGTGTCCAGACAACGTACCAGCGCCCGTTATTCAACATGCGCGACGAATCGCATTCGGATCGCCATACGTTCCGCCGCCTGCATGTCATTTTGGGCGATGCGAATATGGCCGAAATCTCGACCTATCTCAAGATCGGCGTGACGCAGTTGGTGCTGCACATGATC
Organism: Anaerolineae bacterium; assembly: GCA_016929355.1. GTDB lineage: Bacteria > Chloroflexota > Anaerolineae > Aggregatilineales > Aggregatilineaceae > JAFGJA01. The sequence goes on from JAFGJA010000217.1 coordinate 2,387, forward strand.
GAGGATGGGTTTATCAAGACCGATCTTACGCTGGCTGATCCGGTGGGCGCATTCCAGCAGGTTTCGCGTGATCTGACGTTCCAACAGCCGATCCAACTCGAAAACGGCGGGACGATGACGGCGCTTGATGTGCAGGACGTGTATCTCGAACACGCCGAGCGTTACCTGGAAGAACACGCCAGAACCGACGAACAATGGGCCGTGTGGGAACGCTGGGGTGCGGTGATCGATATGCTGCGTGCGGGGAATTGGCCGGCGCTTAACAAAACGCTGGATTGGGCGATCAAACGCCATGTGTTAGAGCGCTATCTCAATGGTCAGCAGACCGATTGGGCAACGGTGCAGAACTGGCAGCCGGTGCTTGAACTGGCGATTAAACCGGCGCTGGTCACAACGGCGGAAGCCCTGGCGACTGACATGGGTTTGCCCTGGGCGGACTATGAAAAACAGCGCGAAATCTACTTCACGCTGCGGCGACTGGACCTGGAATATCACGACATTCGTTATGAAGGGACCGGGGCCGGGTTGTTTTACCGGTTGCAAAATGCGGGCCATGTTGAGCGCTTGTTGACCGAGGATGAGATCGCGCATTACATGACCACCCCGCCGCCGGATACGCGCGCGTGGCTGCGCGGCAAGATCGTGGAACGGTTCGCGCGGCAGATTGTCGGTGCGGATTGGAGTTACGTCAAACTGCAACAAACTGATACGACGCAAAAGCTGATCTACCATCTTGAATTTCCGAATCCGTTGCTGGGCACAGAACAGAACATGGCGTCTATTTGGGATCAATTGAGAACACCTGAGCAGTTGTTTGCACAGTTTAAGGTTAATGATCAGGATTCTGATACGCAGAATTAGCAAAGACGAAAGGTTTTTGGGGCGAATTTATGCTTGGTGCGTTTTATAACAGGATTCAAACCGTATTGACCCGTTTTGACCTATCAGGGACCTTTATAAACCTTCAGCAATGTGATAAACTGGCTTATGTGAGCGCTCAACTTTACCCCTGAAATTAGGTGTTTTGAAAAATCTGGAGGCGTTTATACTGACATTATCTACTGGTAAACGTGAGTTGGAATTAGAGGAAAAAACTATGGCAGATCAAACACAGGTTACGCGCACGCGGCGCAGCCGCCGCAATGGTGAGGCACAAGATACCGTCCAGACGAGTGGGCAGTACGACGCCGCACAAGAACAGATCGAGGAGATCGACAATATCATCAACGATATTGTCACACCGTCGAATGGGGAACAAAGCATCGTCATGGGCGATGATCACGTACATGACGTGCATAGCAATATCTCTAGCGAGGAGTTGGTCCAAAATTTCCGCCAGCAAAGTGGCGAGTAATTCCTTTGGCGCAAACCATACCAGGGGCCGACTGAATTGGGGAAGATTCGGGAAACAGGTTTCAGGGCGTTCCTGTGAAAAACGCCCGCCTTTTTTCGGCAGGAGATGGTCAATCATGGCGCTGCAAGACCGAGTATTTAGCATTGAAACCGAATACGCGATCACCTTTTACGCTGATCATGACCATAAACCGGGGTCTGGCAAAATTGTTGATGTGCTGATGCAGGCCGTTGCCGAGAGTCACGGTACGCGCGCCGGTAGTTTTTTGCTGAATGGGTCGCGGCTGGCGCATGATGTCGGTCATGCGGAATGGTCGCTGCCGGAGTGCCGGAGTGGGCGTGAAATTGCCGTGTACGACAAAGCTGCCGATCACCTGTACATCGAAACGGTTGTGCCGCGTGCGACGCAATTGATGCGGCGTGAGGGTTTTTCTGGCCGGGTCGCGGTGGCTAAAAATAACGCTGATCCGTTTGGCAACACCTATGGCTGCCACGAAAACTACCAGATGAAGTACAACGCCGATCTGCTGGCTGATGACGATTTTATACGCTATGTTGCCCAGGCTATGATCCCGTTTCTGACAACGCGCCTCATTTTTGCCGGGTCGGGGCGGGTCACGATTGGTGGCGGCGGCACTAGCAGCTATGACCGTCGTAGTGGCAGCACCAGTAGTAGTTTTCGCCGTCCCAGCAGTAGCCGTCGCAACCGTACTACGACTGGCAGTTTTCGCCGTTCCAGTTTAGGACGAAACCGGCTCAATTATGAATTTTCGCAGCGCGCTGGGTTTATTCAGACCGTTGTCTCGCGCGATACCACGCGGGCCAGACCGATTTTTAATCTGGGGCGTGAAGGGGAATCGTTTGCGGTGGGCAATTATCGTCGCTTGCACCAGATTATGGGCGATGCGAC
>JAFGJA010000023.1 GCA_016929355.1 Anaerolineae bacterium
GCCTATTGATTTTGTAGGATCGTCTTCTTGAATCGTCATGGGCGAGGCAGCGCCTCGCCCCTACAGCAGTATCAAACCCGCCCTTATGAATTTTGAGTCACGGTTTTAATTTGACTTCCCCTCTTCAAACTTGGAGAGGGGCCGGGGGGTGAGGTTAGTATCCCGTTTAATTTCCGGCTGGCACAATCCCCAATCCCGCGTAAAATCATACCCGTATGCTGTGTAACTTCCACTTACCTTTCTCTCCTGCGGCATGGCGCGGGGGCGAGGGTAAGGTGAAACGAGGTTTTGTCTATGCGTAGAGATATGTTCCGTGCGCTCGAAGCCGGGATCGTGGGGTGGCTGCTGGTCCAGGCGGTCCGTTTTGTCTATGCGATGATCTATGCACGCGCCAGCAGCGCCGATCTCGTGCAGCGCGTGGCGAATACGGCATCCTTGAGCGGTGTGCCGGGTGTGGTTGAACGCGCGACGGTGCAGGGTGAAATCCTGGTGCTGATCGTGGTTTTGCTGCTGCCCTTGTTGGCGCTGATCATTCATCGTTGGGAGATCAGCATCCCGTTTGCTGTGCTGTTGGTCGCGTTAGGTCGTGCATTGGCGCTCCAAACCGCCGATCTGCAAGTGCCCGGCGCGTCATTAGTCGTCGGTGCGGGGCTGCTCTATCTGGCGCTGATCATCGTGCGGCGTTCGGCCTTTTTTCCCTCGATGCTGCTGCTTGGTTTCGCCGCCGACCAACTCGTCCGCGCGTTGGACAACACCTACGATCATACGTGGCAGAGCGATTATACGCTGGTCTTGAGCCGCGATCTCAACGCTGAAATCGAAATTGGCACACTCATGCCGCTAATCGCTATCGGTCTGATCATTTTCACGATTCTTGTCTGGTGGACCGAATACAGCGCTCGCCGCGCCGAACGCGAATTAGAAGGTTATGCGCCGCCGCTCAATGGTTCGATGAATCTCTGGGGCGGATTGGCGTTGGGGGCGGTGCTGTTCCTTGAATTTACACTGCTTGGCTTGCCGAATGTCGTCGCGCGCTGGTCGGAAACCGACTATACCGGGATTGTGCCCTGGCTGCTGGCGGCAACGTTGCTGCCGCTTGTACCCGAAGTGCGCGATCAGGCGCGGCGCTTCGCGGGGATGTTTGATGGTGCGTGGCGGGGCTGGTTATGGGCGCTGCTGCTGGCGTTTTTGCTCGTGGTGGGCCGCCGTTTCGATGGCATCCCGGCGGGGATCGCGCTGGTGGTGGCTCAATTTCTGGTCGGACTCACGCTCTGGTGGTTGGTTCACCTGGAGATCACCAGGCGCAATGCAACGGGCCTCATGGTGATCGTCGGCGTGATCGGCTTCGCGGCGCTGGCGGTGGGCGATTATTTCACCTATGACTATGCCTACGTGCGCGATCTGACCGAACCGTATCAGAATGTAGGCGATTTTCTGCGCTCATTTCGTAATATGGGCCTCGGCCTGGCGTTGGTTGCGGCGCTGATCCTGTCGATTCCCATGATTCTCGCGCGGCGGCGGATTCCCTGGCGCGGGGGCAAGGGGATGTACACGTTCGTCGGTTTGGCGTTGGTCCTGGCGGTAAGTTTTGCCGGGGCATCGGTGGCAGTGGATAACATTGTGCGCCGCCCCTCCAATCCCGACTGCCTGCGCGTCGCTACCTTCAACATTCACGGCGGCTATTCGCAGTTCTTCGATCTGAATCTGGAACGGGTCGCCCAACTCACCGAACTTAATGGCGCGGATATTCTTATGTTACAGGAGGTCGAGGCGGGGCGTATGTCCAGTTACAGTGTCGATCAGGTCTTGTGGTTGGCGCGCCGCCTGGATATGGAAGCCGTGTTTTATCCGCAAAACGAAGCGCTGCAAGGACTCGCTGTTTTGAGCCGCGTCCCGATTGCGGATATGATTGGTGTGGAACTGCCCAGCGAGGGTAATCAGGCGGCGTTTATGCATGTCACGCTTGATCCTGAGCGGCTGGTTGCGGACCCGCTCGCGGGGCAGGTGGGTGATCTGCATCTGTATAATGCGTGGCTTGGGTTCCGTGTGGTGGCGCGCGATGGACAGCCGATTCCCGAAGGGGAGCAGGATCAGAATATCCAGTTGCAGACCATGCTGAATTGGATTGCGGCGTTACACAGTCCCGCCTGGACGGATCGCATCATTTTGGGTGGCACGTTCAATTTCGGCCCGGATTCGCCGCTTTATGCCGCGCTCGATGCGCCCGCCATTCTCGACCCGTTTGCCGGGTTGCAAGCCAATCGCACCATGACCGTTTATCTGGTGGATGGCACGGCGGCGCGTTACGATTATTTGTGGACGTTCAATGTGCCGCTCACCAGCGCCGGGATCGATAACAGTCCTGAAGCGGCGAACGCTTCCGATCACCGTTCTGTTACGATCGGCATTGCCCGCCGCGAGGGGGTTTCCTGCGCGCCGTAACGCATTGGCTTTATTGTTGGAGGCTCCTGTGCGGGCCTCCGCTTTTGTTTTGTTGGGCGCATTCACCATTGACGAATGCTGCCTCGTCCCCCATAATATGCCCCATGACTACAATGAAAGGCTTTGCCCAAGTCCTCTAGTCGGAGAGCCATCCGACGCCCCTCCTAACTTAACCTGCGCATAATACGCGGGTTGTGTTCTTCGCGTTCCGGTTGCGTGATTACGGCTGCCAACAGCGCCCGTTTTTGTTTTCCCATTTGACATTTATCTGTTACACACAGGCAAGATCAAGGGTTTTCTCTTGCTCTTACCTTGTATTTCTCTGCGTTCTCCGTGTACTCTGCGGTGAATGACTTTCTATGGAGGTTCCACCGTTGTTTACCGATTCAACATCAACTAATCTCTATCGCCGCGATTTAGGCAACAATCTGGTTCTGAAATCCGTCGCCACGCCCGACGATGTGCAGCGCGTAGGCGCGTTTAATATCTACATTCACGGTCAGGGACTCGACACCATGACCAGCCACTTGATCAATCACCATCCACACACGCACCCCGACGATTGGCTGTTCATCGAGGATACGACGACGGGTGAGGTGGTATCAGCGCTGTGTCTGATTCCCTGGACGCTCAATTATGCGGGTGTGGCTCTCAAAGCCGGGGAAGTGGGCATCGTCGGCACGCGCGAAAATTACCGCCGCCGGGGGCTGATCCGCGCCTTATTTGCGCGCCATCATGAACTGCTCAAGGCGGGCGAGTTTCATCTCAGCCAGATTCAGGGCATCCCCTACTACTACCGGCAGTTTGGCTACGAATACGCCATGCCGCTCGAAGGCGGAATGCATTTGCAACTGCACCAGATTCCCGACGATCAAGCGCCTTCGGCCCAGCCGTATACGTTCCGGTTAGCGGAATTGATCGATATTCCAACGCTGATGCGCCTCTACGATGCGACAATGCACGATCTTGACATCTGCGCCCCGCGCGACGAAGCGATCTGGCACTACCTGCTCCGGTGGTCGCCCGAAACCGAGACGGCGGCGCAGTACTGGTTGGTGCTGGATGCTGCAAAACAGCCGGTAGGGTATGTCGCTATACAAAAATACGGTTTTACTAACGGGTTAAATATCAGCGAAGACTCGCGCCTGAGTCACGGCGCGGCAATGGCGATGCTGCACCAGCTCAAGGCATTGGCGATTGAGCGCGGAAAACCGTTCATCCGCTTCCATTCGCACCCCAATAGCGCGCTGCTCAAGACCGCGCAGGCGTGGGGCGGGCGCGAGGAGGGCCGGTATGCGTGGCAGATTCACTTGCCGGATGTGGGCCGCCTGCTGCGCCAGATCGCGCCTGTATTGGAACGCCGCGTTGCTGATAGTCCGCTCGCCGGTTTTACCGAAACAGTCTGCCTTAATCTGTTCCGTGAAGCGTATGATTTGCGTTTTGCCGCGGGAAATTTGGTGGCGGTTGAGGGGCCGAAGGTGGTGGATGGTAGTTCATTCCAACTGCCGCCGCTACTATTCGCCCCGTTAGTTTTGGGCTATCGCAGCCTTGACGAACTGCACAACGCCTATCCGGATGTGGGGGTGTGGGGCCAATCGAAGTTTATCGCGGATATTCTGTTCCCGAAGATGGATTCGTATATCTACACGATGTACTAATGGAGAAATTAAATAGATTCCGCCCGATCACGTAGGGGCGAACCAATGTGTTCGCCCTGGGCCGACACGTTGGTCGGCCCCTACATGAGGCGTTTTTGAATTGTTTTCTCCATAAAGCGCGATTTTTGCCACTTGCTCCCCCTCTCTATCGCATGGAGAGGGGGCCGGGGGTGAGGTTTAATTTTCCTCCACCATACGCGCCACTGCCTGCGCGATGGCGAGACTATCGGGTAATTGTTCCTGCCACAGCGTCGGTACATGCAGCGCCAGCTTGGGCAATAGCGGCGTTTGATAATGTCCCGTGTTATCCGGCTGGATTACGCTATATATGCCTGCCTCGGTGCGCCGGTTAAAGTCGCAGCGCTGCCGGATGGGGTCAATAATCCAATATTCGCGCACCCCGGCTTTTTCATATTCGTTGAACTTTTGACCGTAATCCCGTTCAACGCTTTCCGGTGAAACGATCTCGATGCAAATATCCGCCGGGCCGATCATGCCTGTATCCGTTAATTGGCCGGGATTTTCGTTGAGAATAACCTGTAAATCCGGCTCGCGGAATGACTCGATACTCGTCACCCGCATCACAAACGGCGCAATCAAAACTTGCCCGATTGGATTGCGCGCGAAATAGATGTTGAGCCATTGCAATAGGTACTGAGTTAGCAGCATATGCCGCAATGAGGCTGGTGACATTTTGATAACGGCTCCTTCCACCCATTCGTGAAACGTTTCGGCATACTGGGCCAAATAATCTTCTGCCGAGATTCCATTGGCAACGATTTCGCCTGCTACAAAGGTTTTCGGAACGGCCATTGTTGGAGTTGCCATTGCATTTGCTCCTTTATATGCTTTGCATCTATTGTAGCATGATCAGCCATTGTTCCACGCCGCCCGCGCCTCGGCTACCGGCAGCAGGCGCGTTGTCTGCAACAACGTTCGCGCCCGGTCCACGCTTAAATGCAAGGATCGTGCCTGGCCCTCCGGCATAGGAATCGGGCGCACACACGCATCCGGCAGATAACCGAGCGCATCCAACAGGGCCACACCGAGATCGTACCGGCTGATCAGGTCCGGTCCCACGACATGCAGCAAGCCGGAGGCATCTGTCTCCATTAATTCGAGCAGCGCATCCGCCAGATTCACCGCCCAGATCGGGCAGCGCATCTGATCCGTGTAGAGCGTCACCGGATCGCCGCGTTCGATGGCTTGTTGCATCCACGCGACTTGGGGATTGGCCGGATCGAAATCATAGATCAGGCTGGTTCGCACAATGAGCGCCGCCGGATAAATATCCTGGATCACGCGCTCGTAGTCGATTTTGGCGCTGCCATAGCGTTCAGATGCCTGGGCGGGGTGGGTGGGTGAATCTTCGGTATAAATGGTGTCCGTGCCAGCAAAGACCAAATCCGTCGAAAGCGCGATCAAGCGTGTATGCGCTTTGGCGGCGACTTGCGCAACAATTTCACCCGACTGCCGGATCGCGTCGTCATAGCCCTTGCCACTGCGTTCCGTGATAGCCGCATGGATGATCGCCTCTGGCGCGAAGGTTTGCACGACCTTGCGTAGCGCCTCTCGATCCCGCAAATCAAGCTGCACCGGCAGCCCTGCCCGTATGCTGTCGGGATTCGTTAGATACGTGGTAACGGTGTCACAGCCTTGTGCTTCCGCCCGCACACTAAGCGGTCTGCCTAATGTGCCGCTTCCTCCCAGAATAAGTATGCAAGTGTTCGCCATTTGCTATTCCTCATCAAATACGACATCGCCCTCATCCACCGCTTTGAGAGCTTGAGTAGCGGCGGCTTGCGCAGCGGCTTGTTTGCTGTTGCCACTCCCGCGTCCTACCTCCTGCGCATCAATCATCACCGCCACGATGAATGTCTTGGCATGATCCGGGCCTTCGCTGGTGACGGTGCGATAGAGGGGCGTTTTCCCCAACGTCGCCTGACTCCACTCTTGAAACAGGCTTTTCGCATCTTTGTCTGTTGCCCGATCCAGAATCCCGGTCAGGACCGCATTAAACATCGGTTCGACAAATTCCCGCACAGGTTCCATGCCCTGATCAAGATACAACGCGCCGATAAGCGCTTCGAACGCGCCGCAGAGATTTTTCTGGCGGGTGCGGCCCCCGGAATCGTCTTCGCCGCGTCCTAATAACATCGCTTCCCCGATGTGGTAATCCAGGGCGAATTTGGCGAGCGTTTCTGTGCGGACCAGTTCTGCGCGTAGTCGTGTTAGCCGCCCCTCGTTCAATTCCGGGAAGCGGTCATATAACCATGCCCCCACCACAAAATCCAGCACCGCATCCCCTAGAAATTCCAGGCGTTCGTTATCTTCAAGCATATGCTCAGGATGCTCATTAAGGTAGGAGCGATGGGTTAGGGCGCGTTGCAGCAGTGAAAGATCGATGAAGGTTAATTTGAGATTCGTTTGAATTTTGTTCAGTTCAGACATAATGATCGGTACCAGTGTCGGTTAATCGGTGCAGGATAGGTCATGCTCACATTGTAACGCCCGCGTGGGGGCGGACGCTAGTTTAGTGCATAACGCAAACAAACGCATTATAGGGAGTTCAGCACCATCTGTGCAACTCGGTTATACGCGCGTTTTAATTATCTGATCAGTGGTCTCTGGGCGGCCCTACAAAAACGCGACTCGAATCACCAGCCGCCCCAGGCGTAGCTCATCGTTATCGCGTAAAATACGCGGCTCGTTCGGCATCAGGCGTTGACCGTTCAAAAAGGTATTGTTCGAACTGTTCAAATCGGTCACAGTGATCGTATCATAATCACGCGCCAGTGTTAAATGATTGCGTGAAACCCCCGCTTCAATCGCCCCAAAAGGTGTGAGATCAATATCCGCGACGCGCTCGCTGGCCGTTTTCTCGTGGATACGCCCCAAAATTAATTCACCCCCTACTTCGACTAACAACGATTCGCCCGAATCGCGGAAGGTAAGTTTCAGTTGGCTTTTCCGATCAAAATAGGCTGTGCCCCATCGTCGCCGGGGTTCTAAGGCTTGGTACGCCTCTTGATCCAACTGAGTTGTTGGATCGTCATTTTGCATGTGCTTGAGCGCCGACGGCAAAATGTGTCCACAGGCATAACAATAGGCGTCATGCGCTGGATTTTCGCGTCCGCAGTGAGGGCAAGTTTGCATAATGATCGTTCCTCTTCATTTAAATGAGATAAATTCAATCTTTATCATACGGTAGAAAAATCGAAAACTCAATGGATTGGCTACTTATTATATGTCTTTTTATTGTCCGAAATTGTTAGAAAAGCGTTGTGATACAGTTATCTTTGTGGCGCAAATGCGGTATAATGGCTTTGGTTTGCGTTAATATATTTTAATTATGTTGCAGGCGCTTAAGGGAGCAACAGCCTTGACCATCCATATCGCTTATGTGGACAACAATCAACTGCATCAATTCACCTTTGAGCAAGTCGTCAAAGTGCTCAAAGCCGGGGGCATCGACAACACCTTACAGATTTATGATACTCAACTCACCGCTATTAACCATCTCCCCTATGAACGCCCGGATATTGTCTTTGTGAATCTCCGAATGCGTAATGGGCAGCATACGGCAGGCTTAGATATTGTGCGCGTGTTACGCACCCATCCCCTGTGTCAAACAATTGTGATCACTGGCATGGCGGACTACGCAATGCCCGCCGATCACGCGGCGGCTTTAGCTGCTGGCTGCCATAACTTCATGCCACTGCCGGTGCGGTTTCCTGAAGTTGAAAATATCATGCTGTCGCTATGCGCCTCAGGGTAGATTATGATTTTATCATAGTCGATTTGCAGGTGATGTTGCCCCCTCAAAATCGGGGGACACGTTGGCGGTGTGGAGCCGGGGGGCGATTAAAGCCAAAGACATTGATGCGTTTTTGCATGATTTCCGCCAGGGCGAGGGTGTGCGCTACAAAATTCACGGCGTCTGTGCGGTTATTGGTGGGGATAAAAATTGTCATCGTATCGCCGGTCACAGGCACGATCAGCAGATGGAACGCATAGCCGGTGGTGACGCGGCTGTCGGCGCGTCCGTCCCGATCCTGATCCAGCACTTTGAAACCCGGCTGCATCCGTACCCCAACCCCGCCGATGTCCGGCCAACTTAGCGCATAGGGTGGGCGATTCGGATCGCGGCGTTCTTCGATCCCCGTGCGACTGATGGTATACACAGCGCCATTGGGCGCTTGCCACGCGATCACGGCGCTGGCGACGTGCTGTCCCGCGATTTCTTTATAGCGGGTGATGATGTGTTGCAACGTGGCCTGGCACAATTGGTAGGCTAAGGGTGTGCCATCCGTGACCAGTTCGGGATGGGTTTGCACATAATGCAGTGCGCGCCGCCCGATTACCCCTAGCGCCACGATCAACACCATCCCCAAACCTGCCGCAATATAGCCCATTTATTCAACCCGCGTTCTGATTACATTCACCGCACCTGCCGCCCGCAGCGCCGCCGCTACCTGGTCC